>JALRGB010000551.1 GCA_023253575.1 Verrucomicrobiales bacterium | reverse complement strand
GGCTATGCGGCGTTCCTTCAGAACGCGGGTTTTTTTGCTGGGCGGATTCCTAGGGTTTGCACCCTGGGCTGGTATGCGATGCCCCGTTGGGGCATGGGATCGAAAACGTGGTGGTGGTCCGGGATCGGAAACGTCATTGTCCCATTGGCCCCGACGGGCCCCGCCGACGCGATGAGACGCGATGCGCGTTGGGGGTATGGATGCGAGATCGGGAAAGAAAAAAGCCGTTCCTGCGGGGTGCAGGAACGGCTTGAGTGCGAGAGCTGGGAGGCTGGTCAGGCTTTACTTTTTAGCGGCTTTCTTAGCGGCCTTTTTGGCGGCTTTTTTAGCGGGAGCGGCCTTGGCTAGGGCGCGTTTTTCCTCGATGGCGGCTTGGGCGGCGGCGAGGCGGGCAACGGGCACACGGTATGGGCTGCACGAGACGTAGGCGAGACCGAGTGTGTGACAGAACTTCACGCTATCGGGGTCTCCTCCGTGTTCGCCGCAGATGCCGAGTTTGATGTCCGGGCGGGTTTTGCGCCCGCGAGCCACGGCGATTTCCATGAGCTGACCGACGCCGGTGGCATCGAGGGTGGCGAATGGGTTCTTTTTGAAGACTTCGGCTTCGGTGTAGGGCATGAGGAACGAGCCCATGTCGTCGCGGCTGATGCCGAGAGCGGTCTGGGTCAGGTCATTGGTGCCGAAGCTGAAGAATTCCGCGCCAACGGCGATTTCATCAGCGGTCAGGGCGCCGCGAGGGACCTCGATCATGGTGCCGACTTGGTAGTCGAACTTCACTTTCTTCTCGGTCATGACTTGTTTGGCCACGCGGTGGACGATCTCGGCTTGGAGGTCGAATTCTTTTTTGAATCCGACGAGCGGGATCATGACTTCTGGTTTTACCTTGATTTTTTTCTTCACGACGTCGGCGGCGGCTTCGAAGATAGCGCGGGCCTGCATTTCGGTGATTTCAGGGTAAGCGATACCCAAGCGGCAGCCGCGGTGGCCGAGCATTGGATTGAACTCGTGAAGTTGTTCGACGCGGTGCTGGATTTTATCCACGCTGATGCCGATTTTCTTCGAGAGGTCGAGTTGTTGCTCCTTGGTGTGGGGCAGGAACTCGTGGAGTGGTGGATCCAGCAGGCGGATGGTGGCTGGCATGCCCTTGAGGGCGGTGAAGATGCCGGTGAAGTCGGCGCGCTGGTAGGGAAGGAGCTTGGCGAGAGCGGCTTGGCGGTCGCTCAATTCCGTAGCGAGGATCATTTCGCGCATGGCGTCGATGCGATCGCCTTCGAAGAACATGTGTTCGGTCCGGGTCAGGCCGATGCCGGTGGCGCCGAAGGCGACGGCGATGCGCGTTTGTTCCGGGGTGTCGGCATTGGTGCGGACATCAAGGCGGGTGGTTTTGGCGCACCAGTCCATGAGCAGTTTGAAGTTTTTGAACTTCTCTGTTTTCTGGGCGGCGGCATTGTTGCTGACGATGCCGGTGATGATTTCTGACGGGGCGGTTTTGATCTGCCCGCCGTAGACGGTGCCGGCGGTGCCGTCGATGCTCATGAAGTCGCCTTCGCTGAACGACTGGCCACTAGCTTTGACGGTTTTTTTGGCGTAGTCGATTTCGACGCCGGCGGCGCCGCACACGCAGACTTTGCCCATCTGGCGGGCCACAAGGGCGGCGTGGGACGAGACCCCGCCTTTGGCGGTCAGAATCCCCTCGGCGGCGAGCATGCCGCGCAAGTCTTCAGGGGAAGTCTCGTTGCGGACGAGCAGTACCTTCTCGCCACGGGCTTCGGCGGCCACGGCGCGTTCCGCATTGAGGTAAACCCGGCCTGAGGCCGCGCCCGGACCAGCCGGCAGACCGCGGGCCAGTTCCTTGGCTTTTTTGACATCGGCGGCGTCGAAGATCGGGGCCAGCAATTGATCGAGCTGATCGGCCGGATTGCGCAGCACGGCGGTTTCCCAATCGATCAGTTTTTCTTTGACCATATCGGCGGCGAACTTCAGGGCGGCGGCGGCGGTCCGTTTGCCATTCCGTGTTTGGAGCATGAACAGCTTGCCTTGTTGCACGGTGAATTCGACGTCCTGCACGTCTTTGAAGTGTTTTTCCAGGGTGGCCCGGACTTTCATCAGGTCGGCATAGGGTTTAGGCATGGCGGCCTTCAACTTGCTGACGGGTTCCGGGGTCCGCACGCCGGCGACGACGTCTTCGCCTTGGGCATTGATGAGGAATTCTCCGTAGAATTCGTTCACGCCATTGGCTGGGTTACGGGTAAAGGCGACGCCTGAGCCCGAGTCATTGCCGGTATTGCCGTAGACCATCGCTTGGACGTTGACGGCGGTGCCCCATTCAGCGGGGATGTTGTATTTGCGGCGGTAGACGATGGCGCGGTCGTTCATCCATGAGCCGAAGACGGCGCCGGCGGCGCCCATGAGCTGGACCCATGGATCGGAGGGGAATCCCTTGCCAGTGCGCTTTTTAACGAGGTCTTTAAAGCGTTTGACGAGCTCCTGCTGGTCTTCAGCGGTCAGGTCGCTGTCGACCAAGTCCCGGTGGTATTTCTCGTGTTTAAATTCTTCGATGACGGTTTCGAAGGGTTCATGATCTTCGCCTTCGCCTTTTTGGACGCCGAGAACGACGTCGCCGTACATCTGGATGAAGCGGCGGTAGCAGTCCCACGCGAAGCGTTCATTTTTGGTGGCGGCGGCGAGTGATTTGACGGTTTCGTCGTTGAGGCCGAGGTTGAGGATGGTGTCCATCATGCCGGGCATCGAGTCCCGGGCGCCGGAGCGGACGGCGACGAGTAGGGGCATGCCGCTGGCATTGCCGAACTTGCAGCCCATGATCTTTTCCATGTTGGTCACGCCGGCGCGGATTTCTGCTTCCAGTGAGGCTGGGTACGTTTTTTTGTGGTCGTAGAAGTAGGTGCAGACCTCGGTGCTGATGGTGAATCCTGGAGGCACGGGCAGGCCGATGCGGGTCATTTCGGCGAGGTTGGCGCCTTTGCCGCCGAGGAGAGCTTTTTGCGAGCCATCTCCATCCGCCTTGCCGGCGCCCCAGGTGTAAACGTATTTCGTGGATTTGCCGCCTGCTTTCGCGGCGGTCTTTTGAGCGGCTTTCTTCGCTGGCATGGTATGGGTCGCAGGTTGGTGCGTGGTTTGTTGAATCCGGGGGTGGTGGCTGCGATGCGGCCACGGGCTGACGATGGCAGCGCCTCCGGAATGAGAGCAGGAACACTAGTCCGTTGCCTGATGCAGTCAAACCGGTAAATACCGGTCCCGGATGGGGGTGAAGCCTGATGGCGGGCGGGTGGTTTTGCCGTCTAGGGGATCCGGGGCCGGCTGGGAGGCGTTATTTCTTTTTCCGATGGCTTCCGGCCTCAAACCGCGCTATCGAAGCCATTACTCATTCTTCATGTTTTTTCAATCACTCCTGCCGAGACCGGAAATCGGCGCTAATTCATTCCTTTTTGATTTTGATGGCACCCGTGTGGTCATTGATTCCGGGATGCACCCGAAGTACACAGGTTCAGAAGCTTTGCCCTTGCATGAGCCGCTTGGATTTGACGCGCTGGACGGCATTATTTTGACCCATGCGCATTTGGATCATTTGGGCTCGCTGCCATTGTTGCAGCGGCGGCACCCTCGGACGCCGGTTTTCCTGAGCGAGGGAACGGCGCATTTGGCCGACATCATGCTGCATAACTCGGTCAATGTCATGACCAGTCAGAGTGAGGAGCTTGGGTTGACCGGGTATCCATTATTTACGCATGATGAAGTCAACGAGGCGACGCGCCAGTGGTCGTTGCGCGGCTTGCGCAAGGGCTTTGAGATTGGTGACCGCGGGGTGCGGGCGACATTTTTTGATGCAGGCCACGTGTTAGGGGCGGTCGGGGTGCAATTTGACACGCCGATGGGAACGGTTTTGCACAGTGGGGATGTGAATTTCGAGGAACAATCGATTGCCACGGCGGCGGATTTCCCGCGCACTGGGGTGGACACGCTCGTCTTGGAGGCGACCCGCGGGGATGCGCCGCGCGATCCAGAATATACGCGGCAGAGGGAGGCCTTGCGTTTGGCGGCGGTGATTCGCGAGACCTTGCGGCGCGGTGGCAGTGTGTTGATTCCGGTTTTTGCGCTCGGCAAGTCTCAGGAAATGTTGATTTTGCTGCATCAATTGGTGAAGGCGGGGGAGATTCCCTCGGCGCCGGTTTTTCTGGGTGGTTTGAGTACGAAGGTGAGTGCGACGTACGATGAATTGACCCATCGGTCACGCCGGTTGCATCAAGGGTTCTCGCTGTTGCGCGAGCTGCCGGATCTGCAATTCAGCGCGCGTCCTCGTCGTGGGAAATCGAGGTCAGCGATGCAGTATCACCCAGGGGCGATTTATGCGTTGTCGAGCGGCATGATGTCGGAAAATACGGTTTCGAACGAGTTTGCCTTCCATTTTCTGGCCAATCCGGCGAACAGCTTGTGTTTTGTTGGGTATGCTGATCCGGACAGTCCGGCGGGCCGGATCAAGAATACGCCGCAGGGGTATCCGGTGCGTTTGAACGAGAACCGCGAGCCGGTTTTGCTCAATTGTCCGGTGGAGACATTTGATTTCAGCGGTCACTCGGATCGTGAAGGGTTGCGTTCGTATGCGCGCGATCTGAAGCCGCGGCGGATTATTTTGGTGCACGGTGATCCTCCGGCGTTGCAATGGTTTCAGCGGACGTTGAGCGAGGACATGCCCGAATGCGAAGTGACGATTGCCATGCCGGATACGCCGATTCCGCTTTTTTGAGGAACGGGAAGGTGAGGCGGTCTCG
>JALRGB010000542.1 GCA_023253575.1 Verrucomicrobiales bacterium | reverse complement strand
AGCACAATTGGCCCCTAGGCCACATCCTTCAAGACACGGATCCGAAACCACTTCATCGAATCCTGTCAGCTGGACACCCCACCGCAGACACCCACCCATTGAACCGCCAAGTCGGCGACAAAAGTGGGTGTCTCCCATCTTTAAACCTGCCCTTCCGCTCCACCGCACACTGCTCCGGCGTCAGGTAAGTGTAGCCGAGTTGCTGGAGCAAACGCAGCGCGGGGATCTGATTGATGGGAGCTTCTTCGTTGAACGATTCCCTCATTTTGACGATCGCCAAACAGAGATTGACCAAGTGTCAGCCCATGAGGCTCTGAATGTTCTCCCATTCATGCGTCCTCCTCCCACGGCAGGCTCAGCGCATGGAAATAGGGGCGAAAGCCCTCCTTCACGATCTCAGCCACCATGCTCACGAATCTATCCTTTTCATCGTGAACGTGGTCGGCATCCAGAGCCATGTAGTAGGCCAGTCGCACGTCTACGGGCAGCACGGCAGGCGGGTAACCTGCCTTCATGAGTTCCAAGTTCATGAGCAGGCGGGACGTGCGGCCATTGCCATCCACGAAGGGGTGAATCTTCACGAAGTCACTGTGCACACGGGCAGCGCGTTCGACGGGATGCAGGGCCATCGCATCGGTTTGATACCAGGCGATGAACTGCTCCATCAGCTCCGGCACACGGAAGTGTTCCGGTGGCAGATGCTCCGCGCCGGAAATGCGCACGTTCACGCTGCGGTAGCGGCCCGCGTTATCGTCATCAATGCCTTTCAGGATGAGCTGATGCAGGGATTTGATGGTCCACTCCGTCAGCAGCTCGTTCTTCTGCACGAGGTCTTCCAGCAGCAGAATGGCATTCTTGTGGTTCACGGCCTCCAGATGCTCGCGGATGGACTTGCCGCCGATGGTGATGCCCTCCAGAGCCACCTTGGTTTCCTGAAGGGTGAGCGTGTTGCCCTCGATGGCATTGGAATGGTAGGTCCAGCGCACGATGAGGTCCTCCCGCAGGTTGCGCACAATCGCCGGGTCCAGCGGACGATGCTGGTCGAGTGCGGCCTTGAGGCGGTCAATGTCGGGGAAGGTGTGCATGGCTTATTTGGCAGTTTGATCGGTGTCTTCTCAACTCACTTCTGTAGAAGCCAATTCATCTGCTGAATCTGTAGTGAGATGCAATCGAATCCACTCCCCTCCCAAAAAATCGTTCGGTGCCGCGACCGGGGTCAGCGACCCCATCTACAGAAAATCCAGAGACAAAACGACTACGCGGCGGCAAAGCCGCCACTGGAGCCGAACCTAGGCCAGAAATTTCACGGCATGGGTTTCGCCCCTTCATCTTGGTGCTTATTTTGCGAAACTCCTAGGGCGATACCTAGAGCTTTCGCATGGCGCCCCGGTGGGGCTTAGGTCATAGCCATGGGTCGGAGATTGCCCCCGTACGTGCCATCGCGGGGCGCACCCAGAGGTGCGTCCCCGGCGAATCGAGCAGCCCGCGTTACCGGGGGCGCTTTATTTTGTCGAACGGACTGGCTCCGCCCATGCCGCCGAAAGCACCGGCGAGCGATCCAAACGAGTCCTGCGATTTGCCGCCGGTCTCGCTGCGTCCGCGGGGTGGGCCATCGCCACGCCGACCGCCGTCGCTGCGTTCGCGCCGTTCGCCGCGAGGCACCGAGGGATCGGGGATTTCCGGCTTCGATTTCAACGAGAGGGAAATCCGTTTGCGGGCGAGATCGATTTCCAAAACCGTGGCCATGACGCGTTGTCCGACTTTGAGGAACTCAGCCGGATTTTTGACGAATTCATCGGAGACTTGGCTGATGTGGACCAGCCCGTCTTGGTGCACGCCGATATCGACGAACGCCCCGAAGGCAGCCACGTTGGTCACGATGCCAGGCAGTTTCAGGCCGGGTGTGAGTTGCTCCGGTTTCTCGACCCCGTCGGCAAAGCTGAAAGCTTCAAATTGCGAGCGTGGATCGCGCCCGGGCTTAGACAACTCCGTCAGGATGTCAGTCAGCGTCGGTAACCCCACTTCGTCAGTAACGTATTTCTGACGATCGATCCGCGTCCGTTTGGCATCGTCACTGATAAGTTCGACCACGCTGCAACCGAGATCAGCGGCCATGCGTTCGACCAAGCTATAGCGTTCTGGATGGACGCCTGAGGCGTCGAGCGGGTTTTGGGCATCGCGGATGCGGAGGAAGCCGGCGGCCTGTTCGTAGGCCTTGGGTCCGAGTCCGGAGACTTTCAAGAGTTCGGCCCTAGTCTGAAAGGCACCGTGTTCATCGCGATGGGCGACGATATTGCCAGCGGTACGGCTGTTCAATCCAGCGACGTAACTCAGCAGTTGTTTGGAGGCGGTATTGAGTTCCACGCCCACGCGGTTGACGCACGAGACCACGGTGTCATCGAGCGATTTTTTCAATGCGGTCTGTTCGACGTCGTGCTGATACTGGCCGACCCCGATGCTTTTGGGGTCGATTTTGACCAATTCGGCGAGTGGATCCATCAGACGGCGGCCGATGCTAACGGCGCCGCGCACGGTGATGTCTTGGGTGGGAAACTCTTCGCGGGCTACCTCGCTGGCGGAATAAATAGAGGCCCCGCTTTCGTTGACCATCACGGTGACGATCGACTTCGGCAGACCCAGCGCCCGGATGAAGGTTTCGGTCTCACGGCCAGCCGTGCCATTGCCAATGGCAATCGCCTCCACCTTGAACTTGCTCACGAGCGCCTTGATGGCCTGAGCGGCTTCGGCGGCTTTGGCCGCGCCCTGCTCGGGATAGACCACCCCGTTGATGAGTAGTTTCCCTTGGGGGTCCAACACGACACATTTGCAGCCAGTGCGGAAACCGGGATCGATGGCCAGCACCGTCTTCCGCCCGAGCGGGGAGGCCAGCAACAATTCGCGCACGTTGTCGGCAAAAACCCGGATGGCTTCGGCATCGGCCTTTTTCTTAAAAAACAGGCGGGCTTCAGCCTCCATCGAGAACCCGAGCAGCCGTTTGTAGCAATCAACGGATGCTTCCTTGACCTGGGCCGCACATGCCCCCCCGTCAGGCTTTACAAACAACTTCTCCAAAATGGCCGTCGCTTCGCTTTCCTCCGGCTGCACCCGCACCATCAAAAACCCTTCTTTCTCGCCCCGACGCATGGCCAAAATCCGGTGACTCGGCGCCGATACCACTGGCTCCGACCAGTCAAAATAATCTTTGAATTTTTCACCTTCCGCTTCCTTGCCGGCAATGACCTTGGATTTAAATACGGCGCGGTGAAGATACAGATCGCGCACCTGCTGACGGGCGACCGCATCATCCGACATGCGCTCGGCTATGATATCGCGCGCACCCGCCAGCGCCTCCGCCGCCGAGGCAATGCTACCGGGCGTCTTGTTGTCGTCATCCAATACAAAAGCATGACCAATCCACCCAGCCGCCTCTTTCTCAAGGTTCGTCCCCGGCAACTGGGCCCACACCACTTCCGCCAGCGGCTCCAATCCTTTCTCCTTCGCAATCGTGGCCCGAGTCCGCTTCTTCGGACGAAAGGGCGCATACAAATCTTCCAGTCGCGACAACGTCTCCGCCGCCTCAATCTTCGCCGCCAAGTCAGCCGTTAATAACCGGCGTTCCTGCAGTGAATTGACAATCGTCTCACGACGCGCATCCAACTCGCCCAGTCTCTCCAGCCCATCGCGGATATTTTGAATAGCCACCTCGTCCAATTCCCCCGTCTTTTCCTTCCGGTAGCGAGCAATAAATGGCACGGTGCCGCCCTCGGCCAACAAGGCCGCCGTCGCCGCCACCGACCGGATATTTAAATCTAGGGTCTGCGAGAGTTTGAGAATGTGCTTTTCGTTCAGCTGGGGTTCGCTCATGTGAAATCAGGTCAGGGCAGGGGTTGGGTCGACAAAAAATCGGGAGCCTGACGAAAGACCGCACCCGGCGCGCGTCAATGCGCGGGACAGATTTTCACAAAAGTGACCGGTCCGGCTCATCCCACCCACCCGCCCGACTGCGGCCCGCCGGAGCATGGAATAATCCTTGCTTTTAGACCGGTTGCCTTCATGCTTGGACTGTTAGTCGCAGTGCCTGTCAGTATTTTCAGTGTCAGGGAAAGTCGTCCGTTGATTCAATCTCAGTGGTGATTTGCAACCCGCAGTTGGGGACCAGCTCAGAAAAGGCAGTCAGTTTCGGCAACACCACAAGCAATGAACAACAAACTCTACATCGGAAATCTTTCCTTCGATGCCACTGAACAAGACATCAGTGATCTCCTCTCGCAGCACGGCCAAGTGAGCGAAGTCCTCGTCATGATGGACAAAATGACCGGCCGCCCACGCGGTTTCGCGTTCGCCACCATGGCCGATTGGCAGGGTGCTGACGCCGTCATCAAGGCTCTCCACGGCCAAGATTTCATGGGCCGTCCGTTGACCATCAACGAAGCCCGCCCACGTGAAGAACGCCCTGCTTACGGGGGCGGCGGCGGCGGTGGCGGTGGCGGCGGTTACCGTGGCGGCGGCGGCGGCGGCAGCCGTGGCGGTTACGGTGGTGGGGGCGGCGGCGGCGGTGGTGGCCG
>JALRGB010000497.1 GCA_023253575.1 Verrucomicrobiales bacterium | reverse complement strand
GCGGTCAGCGCCAGCGCATCGGCATCGCTCGCGCGCTGGCTGTGGAACCGGGGTTCATCGTTTGCGACGAGCCTGTCAGTGCCCTCGACGTCTCCGTGCAGGCGCAAATCGTCAATCTGCTGCAGGACCTGCAGGACGAGTTGGGACTGGCTTATTTGTTCATCAGTCATGACCTCGCAGTGGTCCAGCACATCAGTCATCGCGTCCTCGTCATGTACCGCGGACATCTGGTCGAGTCGGCCACCGCCGAGGAAATCTACCAGAACCCGCAACACGATTATACCAAGAAATTGCTCGCCGCCGCCGCCTGATCCGGCAGTGGTGAAGTGTGTGGCGGATCACTTGCATCCCGGCGTGTTCGCCGGATAGTCGACCTCCTTATGTCTGAACTGGCCAAGGCTTATTTGCCTCAGGAAGTCGAGCGTGCGTGGTCACAGCGGTGGCTCGACGCCGGGTGTTTTCGTGCGGACGAGAAATCGTCGAAGCCCAAGTATTCGATTGTCATCCCGCCGCCGAATGTGACGGGGATCTTGACCATGGGGCATGTCTTGAACAACACGATTCAGGACATTTTGGCGCGGCGGGCGCGGATGACCGGTCATGAAGTGATGTGGCTTCCAGGCACTGACCATGCGGGGATTGCGACGCAGAATGTGGTGGAGAAGTCGTTGCGCAAGCAGGGGGTGATCAAACATCGTGATGATCTTGGGCGTGACGCGTTAGTGGCCAAGATTTGGGAGTGGAAAGACCAGTATGGCGGGATCATTTTGCAGCAGCTGCGGGCGCTTGGGTGTTCGTGTGACTGGGACCGTGCGCGTTTCACCATGGACGACGATTATTCGCGTTGTGTGCAGCGGGTATTTGTGGATTTGCATCAGAAGGGTTTGATTTATCGGGGGCGTCGGATGGTCAACTGGTGTCCGGCCTCGCTGACGGCGCTGTCGGACGAGGAAGTGGTCATGAAGCCGCAGCAGGGATTCATGTATCATTTTCGAGTGGAGCTAGCGGATGAACCGGGCACGTTTCTGACGATTGCGACGACGCGTCCGGAAACAATTCCTGCGGATACGGCGGTGGCGGTGAATCCACAGGACCCTCGGTATGCGCATCTGATTGGCAGGCAGGTGGTGCGGGCGTTGCCGCTGGACGTGCCGAGGGAGCAGCGGCTCATTCCGATCATTGGCGACGAAGGGATCGACATCGAATTTGGCACGGGGGTGCTGAAAGTCACGCCGGCGCATGACAAGGTCGACGCGGAGATCGGCACGCGGCATCATTTGCCGGTCATTGATGTGCTGACGCCTGATGGGAAAATGACGGCGGAGGCAGGCGCTGACTTGGCTGGGCTCGACCGTTTTGTGGCCCGCAAGAAGGCAGCCGAACTGTTGGAAGCGGCCGGGGCGCTGGACAAAGCCGAGCCGTATCAGAACAATGTTGGATTCAGCGAGCGGGCGGATGTGCCCATCGAGCCGCGCTTGAGTGAACAATGGTTTTTGAAATACCCGAGCGTGGAGGAGGCCCGTGCGGTGGTGGCCGGGGGCGAAATGAAGTTCTTTCCGGAACGCTGGGCGAGGGTCTACGATCACTGGCTGGAAGGTATTCAGGACTGGTGTATCAGCCGCCAGTTGTGGTGGGGCCACCGGGTGCCGGTATGGTACCGCGGCGAGGAAGTTTATTGCGGCATGGACGCCCCGTCCGGGGACGGCTGGACGCAGGATCCGGATGTGCTTGATACCTGGTTCAGCTCCTGGCTATGGCCTTTTGCCACGATGGGGTGGACCGGAGAGCCTGAGCGCGATGCCAAAAATGAAACACTCCGCGCGTTCTATCCGACTACCGATCTGGTCACCGGCCCGGACATCATCTTCTTCTGGGTCGCCCGCATGATCATGGCCGGTTATGAATACATGGGGCAAATGCCCTTCAAAAACGTGTACTTCACCGGAATCATCCGCGACCGCCAAGGCCGGAAAATGAGCAAGTCGCTCGGTAATTCGCCGGATCCCCTCGACCTGATCGCCAAATATGGCGCCGATGGCTTGCGCTTCGGTATCATGCGCATCGCCCCCACCGGTACCGATGTGAAGTTCGATGAAGTCCAAATCGAGGAAGGTCGGAATTTCGCCAATAAAGTCTGGAATGCCTGCCGGTACCGCCAGATGCAGTCCGCCGCCGTTGCCGAATCAGCAGCGCCCGGAGTTGGTGCGTCAGCGACGCCTTTGGCGTCGGCTACGCTGATGGCGTCGGCTACGCCTTATGCCATCGATATTCTAGCCAAGCTGGATGAGTTGCAGAAGAATTTGGAAGTGGCGTATGCTGGGTATGAATTCAATACGGCGGCGGCGATGTTGTACGAGTATTTCTGGGGGAACTATTGCGACTTGTATTTGGAGACGATCAAGGGTGACACCTCGGATGCCACCTTGGCGACGCAGGATGCGGTTTTGCGGCGATTCCTTATTTTATTGCATCCATTTATGCCGCACATGACGGAGGAGTTGTGGTCATTGATGGGGTATGGCGAGGCTGGCACGTTTTTGATGCAGGGTGGTATTCCTGCGGAGCCTGTGGTGGGGGTGCTGGCGGCGGAGGTGATTGCTGGGGCGCGGGCCCGGGCGGGGGCGGTGTATGCGCTGGCGGCGCGCGCGCGGCATTTGAAAGCAGAATGCGGACTGGCTTCGGCGCGGAACATGCAGTTTGTGCTCAAGCCGACGGCGGCGGCGGCGGAGTGGATTGGTGCGGAGGCGTCGACGTTGCGGCTGCTGGCTGGGGCGGCTGGGGTGGTGGTGGATGCGGATTTTGTGCCACCACCGGCCACGGCGGCGACGGTGTCGGACGTAGGCGAGCTGTATTTACCCCTGGAAGGATTGATTGATCTGGAGGCGGAGCGGGCGCGGCTGGGCCGGGAGATGGCCCGGGCTGAAGCGGAGATGGCCAAGGCGGAGGCGAAGCTGGCGAACCCGGCTTTTGCGGAAAAAGCTCCCGAGGCCTTTATCAAAACGGAGGCCACTCGGGTCGAGTGGATGGAAAAACGCGGGCGACTGGCGGCCATGCTAAAAAACCTTGCGTAGAAATTCGTGTTTGAGCAGTGTGACCACTCTCGAGTTAATCGGCTGATGGAAGGATCCTCTTTTTCATGACACAGTTGTCTCTTATTAACGGTCTTGAGCCGTCGCTTGAAAACCTGTTGCACCGGTGCGGTGTTCATTCGGCGGAGGAGCTGGCTCGTCAGGGATCGGCGGCGCTTTGTCTAAAGCTGGCTCGGGCGAGTGAGGATGATCCTGTGGAGGGCGGGGTGCCGGACGCGTTGGAGGTGGTGCGATGGATCCAGCTGGCTCGAAATCTGGTGGATGGCGAGGCGTCGAATCCACCGCCGGCGGTGGTATCGCCTTTGGCTAAGCCTGTGGTGCGCCGACTTGAGGACGTGCCGGAAGTGACGGCGGTGCGACGACCGGCGGCGGTCGTGGCGGCTCCGTTGCCGGTGCTGCCGGTACCGGAAGCGGTCCGCAATGAAGCCATTGCCAAGGCGGCGCCGGTGGTGATTCGGCCGCTGCAAATGCCGACGCATGAAGTGATGCGGCGGCCTGCTCCCGAGCCGGTGGCCAAAGAATCGACGCGCCAGCAAT
>JALRGB010000417.1 GCA_023253575.1 Verrucomicrobiales bacterium | reverse complement strand
CCACATCTCACCCGCCGGTGCCATCAAAAAAGACAGCCCCGCCGGCCGCCACCTCGGAGAACATCACGTCGAGGTCGCGGACTTCAACAGTTACGGATCGCGCCGCGGCAATGACCGCATCATGACCCGCGGCACCTTTGCCAACGTCCGGATCAAAAACCTCATGCTCGGTGGCAAAGAAGGCGGTCACACGCTGCTGCAACCAAGCGGACAGGAAATGTCCATCTACGACGCCGCCCAAAGCTACCAGTCGTCCCACACCCCGACCATCATCATTGGCGGTGAAGACTATGGCATGGGCAGCTCCCGCGATTGGGCCGCTAAAGGCACCAACCTGCTCGGAGTCAAAGCCGTCATCACCAAATCATTCGAACGCATCCACCGCAGCAACCTGGTCGGCATGGGCGTGCTTCCGTGCAACTTTGTCGACAAAGCGGACTACGACCGGGTCAAGGACCTGGCCGATGCCACGTTCGACCTGCTCGGAGTCAGCAATGCGCTCAAACCACAGTCGCAAGCGACATTGAAAGTCACCAAAGCGGATGGATCCATCTTTGATGTGCCGGTTCTCGTCCGCATCGACACTCCCGTCGAAATCGATTATTACCGGGCTGGCGGGATTTTGCCGTATGTCCTCGGCCAGATTCTGGCGGCTGACGCCTGACCAGAAGGCGGCCCCGCCATCCCCCTCCCTCATCCCTTCGCCTCATGGGCCCCATGGATGAACTGCCGCTCTTCCCCGAGACCGCACCGGTCCGGGCGGAGCGGTGGCATCGCCTGCGGCATGCCGTCCGTGAGCTAGCCGCCAAAAACATCCTGATCGGCACCTCGTCCTGGAAATATCCAGGCTGGCTGGGATGGCTCTACACTCTCGAACGCTATCACACCCGAGGGAAATTCTCCGAGGCCCGGTTCGCCCGCGAGTGCCTGCGCGAATACGCCGAGGTTTTCTCCGCCGTTTCCGTAGATGCCGGATATTACACGTTCCCCACGGCCGCCGGCGTCGCCTCCCTCTGCACCCAAGTCCCGGAGGGGTTTCGCTTCTCGTTTAAAGTCACCGCTGATCTCACCCTCCGTCAGTTTCCACGGCTCGATCGCTTTGGCCCCCGCGCCGGCCACCCCAATCCGCGGTTTCTTGATGCGGATCTTTTCTGCCGCTCGTTTCTGGCTCCCCTCGAGCCGCACCGCCAGCACATCGGGGTGCTCATGTTCGAGTTCACGCGCTTCGCCCCGGGCACATGGGCCACCCCCTCGTCCTTCGCCAAAGCCCTCGACGCCTTCTTCCATCAGCTACCGACCGGTTGGCAATACGGGGTGGAACTGCGCAATCCTGAATTGCTGCACCCCGACTACCTCGCCGTGCTCACCCGTCACCGCGTATCCCACATCCTCAACAACTGGCAAGCCATGCCGGACGTCGAGGAACAACTCGCGGTGCCCGGCATCCTGACCACCCACTTCACCACCGCACGATTCCTGCTCAAACCAGGCCGCCCCTACGCCCAAGCCGTCAGCCTGTTCTCACCCTACCAACACCTCCGCGAACCACTGCCCCAAGCGCGCGCCGCCGCCCGCCAACTGCTAGCCACCCTCGCCGCCCGCCCCGCCACCACTCCCGCCACCACTCCCGCCCCGCCCCCGTCCCACCTCTTCGTCAATAATCGCCTCGAAGGCCAAGCCCTCGAAACATGGCTCGCCATCGTCTCACCTCCCAACGCTCCCGCTCCCCCCACCCCCTGAGCCCGTCACCTCTGAGCCCTACTAACAACCACCCCGACGTGAAATCTCAGCACCTCATTTGAAAGGGGGATAAAAATATGGAAAATGCAAATATTGTAGATATATTATTCAATTAGTTTCTCTCTCAGAATTTCTTATCCCTGTCACCCCTCACCACACCACCCATGACCTCGTCCAAAAAAGGCATCATCCTCGCGGGAGGCGCGGGCACGCGCCTTGATCCGCTGACGCGCATCGCCTGCAAGCAGCTGCTCCCGATCTACGACAAGCCGATGATCTATTATCCCCTAGCCACGCTGATGCTCGGCGGGCTCAGGGAGATCCTCATTATTTCCACGCCCAAGGATACGCCCGCCATTGAGAACCTGCTAGGTGACGGGGCTGGTCTGGGATTGTCGATTTCGTATGCGGTGCAGCCTGAGCCGAAGGGGATTGCTCAGGCGTTTTTGGTGGGCGAGTCGTTTCTGGCCGGAGCTGGGGCCAGTTTAATTTTGGGCGACAACATTTTTTATGGCAAACTCGACTTCTTTCGTGACGCGTTGGCGCATGGGGATGGGGCTTATGTGTTCGGCTACCATGTGCGCGATCCCGAGCGATTTGGGGTGGTTGAATTCGACGCCACTGGCCGGGTTCTGAGCCTAGAGGAAAAACCGAAGCAGCCAAAAAGCAGCTACGCCGTACCAGGACTGTATTGTTACGACCACACGGTCGTCGATCGAACCAAGGCCCAACAACCGAGTGCCCGGGG
>JALRGB010000356.1 GCA_023253575.1 Verrucomicrobiales bacterium | reverse complement strand
TTGGCTTTAAAGGCCGCTGGCGCTGGTTTAGAGCGCGCTTTCGATAAATCCGGTGTCCTCCATCAGCACCTCCGCCCGGAGACGCTAAATGACCTTAAAACGCTAACAGACGTGGCTGGCAAGGCTGGAGGCTGGGGCAGCGAGCAGCAGGTGACTGTCAATTGCCAAGCGTGGGCTCAGGTGACCGGGCCAGGCGGAGATCTCGACCAGGCTGATGGGGAATTGGATAATGTGGGCCCAATTATCGACATCGAGAGCTAAAGTGTTCATTATCAATAAGGTAGTGTTTTGCATTATTAAATATTGGTGGTAGTTATATGCTGATAGCTGGGTTGTTAAGAGAGGGGGTCCCACCACGCCCCCCTACCCCGGTCCCCCGAGCGCGGGGCGCATTCACGTACGTCACCCAGCAAAAATTTTTCCCCTGAAAAGGGTAACTAAAATTCCAGCGATACCCGCACCCCGGCACCCCGGCACCCCGGCACCCCGGCACACCGTCACCCCCGGCACACCGTCACCCCCGGCAAAATTTTCCCCCGTAAAAGCCTGTTAAGGTTCCAGCGATAAAATCTGCACCCACGTAAAAACTTACCTTGACACAACCCTCTCATGCGCTCACCTTACGCGCATGACAACCAAGAACACATCTGAGGATTTCTGCATGGAGTTTGGCGCGATGTCACCGCCTGTCAGTCTCCAGCTCACGAAGCAGGGCCACCACATCAGCCGCGATTCCGCCTCACGATTCCAGAAAATGGCAGACGCCATCTGCCTGCTTAAAGTTCACGGCCTGATTGATGAGAAAGCGTCACTGAGAGCACGGGAAAAGCTGATGGGTAAAATAGGAAACGCCATTCGCGAGGAAACCAAGCCATGACCGCCACGCCCAAAACATTCACCGCCCACGGGCACACATGGACCAGTCACACACCGGGTGATCCGATGCCGTGCGATGGAGAGCGATTGGTTTGCATTCTTACAAGATACAATAAAGACCACGCCCCGTGCGAAATTGAATTTACAACTCCACGACGAGCTGAGGGATGGACATGGGGAAACACTTTGCGAACATGCGAAATCATCGGCTGGCGCTACGCTGACGAGACGCAGAAGCCAAAGCCCGCGAGCGCGTGGCGTCCGATTGCGGAAGCGCCGAGGGATGGGACGCGACTACTCGTCATTCATCATCGAACGCAGCCTTTAATTGGACGATGGAATACGGATGAATGGTTTTGGGAGGACGATTGTTTCGGCTCAAAGCCGCTGATGTTTCAACCCACCCACTTCATGCCGCTCCCCGAATCACCATGAGAGAAAATAAGATAGATCGGCCAAATCTACCCACGGAAACTTTTATGAGGCAGACGCGAGTCGGTGACATAGACCTGATTTGGGAAGATGTTCCCATGAGGTACAAAAATGCAGACGAGTTCATGACAGGGCAGCCTATAGGGCACCTTTGCCCCGAGTATGATGCGGCTGAGATCGAAGTTCATTTTGGTATTAGGGAGTCGGATCAACAGATGGTGGCCGTCGCCTTTTTGTCGCCAAAAACTGTGATGCTTGCCCCATGACCGCCGCCCCCACTCCCTCCACCAAGAAAGACCTCACCGGGAAAACCTTCGGCGGGTGGACCGTGCTTGAGGAGACGCCCAAGACCCGCAAAGGCTCGTCCACATGGAAGTGCCGCTGCGAGTGTGGCGCTGTCCGCTTCAACGTCTTTTACACGGCGCTCACCACCGGCAGGTCCACGTCATGCGGCTGCCGCCGCAAAGGGGCCAAACGGAACCGCGCACGCTCCCCGTCCGCCCACAGCCAGGGCAGCAACATCACCTACCAGACGTGGATGCACATCAAGACCCGCTGCTTCAACCTGAACCATCCCTCGTCCAGGGGATACGGCCAGCGCGGTGTCGGCATGGCCCGCGAGTGGCGCACCAGCTTCCCCGCGTTCCTCGCCGACATGGGCGAGCGCCCCAGCCACGAGCATCGGCTCGAACGCATCAACCCCCAGGGGCACTACACCCCTGACAACTGTCACTGGGTGCAGCGATAGCCTCTCAATCATATCACATATATGAACACCAACACATGCCTGAACTGTGAACATTGGGAGGGCAAGCGAGAAATTGACACTGAAACCCCTCTTCAACCTTTTGACAAAGAATGGCGCGACGGCGCTTGCTACCGAATCAAAGCCCTGCTGGACGTTGATGTTAATGCAGGCTGGGAAGGCGGATACGTGGACCGCATTAAAACACCCGCCAGTTTTGGTTGTGTCGCTTTTAAAAGCGTCGAGACGGCAGACATATAATCTCGTCACGCCGGTCAAACGCCCGTCGTTTTGCTTCCCTTGCGTGTTCGAGGGTCGGGGCGCAGACCGGTGTGGCGTTTATTGAATGGGGGCTTGACGAATGAGTCGTCTATGCGATGATGTCTGGCCAACTGAATGTCGAAAGACATTCTTTTGACCCTCGTGCAGTCCGCAGCTTTCTAAACTGGGGGCTGGCACGGGGGCACTTTTTACCTGACCCGCTGCTTCATCTTGTAGTCGTCGCCCTCCAGGCTGTCCTGGAACCCTTGGAGCAGGTTCTGGGTGCCATTGTCGGCGTCCTTCATACAGCGACCGATCTCGGCGTAGATCTGCTTGTTGATCCTGAGCAGGCGCTCGAAGATCTGCTTGGAGTCCTTGTCGGTCATCACGCTGCATGCCGAAGAGCACGCCTTCTCGGTGATCTTGGGGATGCTGATGTCCTCGCCAAGCCCGATCATGCGCTCGATGGTGTCGTCGTAGAAGCCCTCGTACTTGCCGTAGAGGTCGCCCAGGAACGGGTGATCGGAGAAAAACGTCGGCCCGCTCACCGTGTTGTGGGCGAAGTGGGTGTAGAGCTGGGCGGCACGGAGGAGTTGGGCGAGGATGTGCATGGCGGCGCAACTTCACCCGTCCCGCCGGGAAATCAAACGGGGAATTGGGGTGGGGCCGGGGTGGCCTTCACCTCCTTCGCTGCGCGGGCGGCCTGCCAACCGAAGAAGGCAGAAGCTTTGTCAGTGTTCTCATGCACCCAAGATGGCTGGCTCGACCAGAGCTTGTCAAACTCCGCCCGCTCGATCTCCTCGGTGTTGGTGTTTGTGTGTTCATGGTTTGCGCTGGTTGAGTTTGCGGACGAGCCGGTAAAAGAACGGACGGGTGAGGTAGTAGGTGAAGGTGTTGCACGTCCAGGCCGGACCCCATTTCCCTCCATCATAGGCTGAGAGTCCAAACAGGGCAGACATGATTACGTCCCCGTTGCTGATCAAAAACCCGTTGATGTAC
>JALRGB010000343.1 GCA_023253575.1 Verrucomicrobiales bacterium | reverse complement strand
ACCAGCGGTCGATTCGACACCGAACCATGAGTGGCCCCCCTCGGAAGCTCCGATTTGCCAGATGTCCGGCTGGGCTTCATCACAAGGACAAGCGCGCCAGGAGGCCCATTTTGTAGTGGGCCTGATCCAAGTCCACGCCGGCGGCAGCCACTAAGGTGGCAATCGCGGCGTCCAGACACACCCACCATTGCCGGCCGTACTTCTGATCGACAACCCGGGTGCAGAATGATTTACACGCGATCCGGTACGGCAGCGGGCCGGGGGTCTTGACCCGAGGGTAGAGGAGGTTGGCATGCGAGCCTGTGACGGTCTCGCCGCAAACTTCACAGCGGGCGACCATGCCGGTGGAATGGTCATCGTTGAGTAGGAATTCAATCATGGTCTATGTATGGATGGTGCTTGTTTTGCCTCAGGCTTGGCTCTGGAGCGCGTTTCAGGTTTTGGGTGTATGGGAGAAGGGTGCGAGCCGTGAGCGGGCTCTGGCGGTGAGGGGGGAGTATTGTGGTCGGGGGTTCAAATGGTGAGAAGCTTCACCCGCTTTCCCGTGCACTGACTCCACTCTGAGAAGATGGCGTTTCGCCAAGGTAGGTACTCGGCGATGACCTGGTCGCGGTCGGCCGGGGAGAACGGCGGTGGCGGGGACCACTCGCAGATGAAGGAGCCGTTTGATTCGTCGAAGGTCATCTCGCAGATGATTTCGACGCTGGTCTTGAGGATGTGGGTTGTTTTCATAGTGAGTCAGGTTGTTCTCGGTGCTGTTTTCGCTCCCCAGAGCACCTTTGAGAATCTCGGTCTCCATTCGTTCGTTCGCTCGCTCCCCACCCCTATAGGGTGGTGGGGAGCGGGGAGCGAATACGGTAGTCCCCGTGGGGAGCGATGGGGACCGTGGGGAGTGTGGGGAGCGAACTAGTCATGGGCGCGATTTCTGGTTTTTAAGGTCAATCAGGTGTTTGATTTCCATTCTCCCGACTAGTTTGGCATGATTTCTACTTATGCATTTATGAACATATATTTTTCCGTTTCGTTCAAGTTCGTCTCGAATGCCGGCGAGTCCGTTTTTGCTGAAGCCCCCTTCCTTGGCCCGAACCTCAAGCGTTGCCATGGTGATTAGACACCTTTCAGGGTCAGTAATATCATCAGGAGGTGGCAGAAGCTGAATAAACTGCTCGGCGTTCGGTACTTTGGATCCGCTCTTCTTTGGCGCCAGCGCATCAGCCACGTCTGCCGGCGTGTCGATCCACTCAATCTTGCCGTTATTCGACGAATGACTGAAGAAACGAACGGAGAGGCTCGAACCGTCGTCGTCGGTCCACCCGAGGCGCCGCCCGCGTTTGGCTGCGATGAAGCGGAAGACGCGAGGATTCTGCGTCGCGTCCACCACCACCACGGCGCGTGCCCAGTTGGTCAGGTCCGCTACCCCCCCGCCGGCATACATCCAGTCGCTGGGCTTCCATTCCGAGGTGTCACGGTGGTTGGTCTTTGGCGTGTGGTGGTTGAGGATCGCTCCGCAGTTGTGCTTTTCGATCAGGGGGTTGATCCCTTCACGGCAAAACCTTGTGACAGTCTTAGCATCCTTGTCGTCACCGCCTAGATAGGCGAGCAGAGGGTCGAGGCGCACCAAGTCGGGCTGGTGTGTCGCGATCTGGGTGTCTAGCCACCCCAAGAACAGCTCTCCGACGCTTGTCTGGTGGCGCACGATCCTGAAGTTATGCCGCACCAGACCCATTTCATCGTCGGAAAGGTGGAGGGACTCGATGGCACCCCACGCCATTTCGTGGAGGTCACCGGCGTCGTTTTCGGCCTGGACGCAGAGAATCTTCAGCGCCCTTGGCGGCACGATTCCAAAGGCAGCTCGCCCACACGCCCACGAAATGTCCATGAGCATGGATGCGGAGGACTTGCCGACACCGGACGACCCCACGAACAACATGCCACCGCCCCGACAAAGAAACCGGTTGCCCAGCAGTGTTTGCGTCGGATCGGGCGGAGTCTCTAACAGGTCGTCGATGGTGAAGACCTGATTAGGGTCTCCCTCGCCACTGCTCCCCGTACCTACGCTCGGCCCCGGGTCGGCTGGTGGTGAAGTGGTGGCCACGGCGCGTGCATACATTTCACGCGTTGCTGGGTCGGTAGCCGGATCAAAGGTGCCTGATATCATAAAAGGTCGTTTGGATAAGAACTAGAGAGTGAACAGGTCTGTGATGATGACGCGATGCGCAGCCACGTCGCGCAGCAGGTCGCCGAGGTCGTGGTGGGGGGGCGGGAGTTTGAAGGCGTCCACGGTGCACCCGGCACCGCGCAGTGAGGCGGTCCACTGGGCGCACGCTTTCAGCCCAGCCGGGTCGGGGTCAGTCAGGATGCGCACACGCCGGCCGCGGAATCGGTCAAGCCACCCGGCATCGAAGCGCGATGACGCTCCGACGGCGGCGAGGACCGTCCAGCCTGCGGCGTCAGCATCAACGGTTAGGGCGGCGGCAATGCCTTCGAGCAGACCGATACACCCTTCCACCAACAGGATCGGGCCGGCGGGTCCAGTTTGCCCTTGGCCACCCAGTAGTGACCTGCCGATGAAGTGGCCGGCGCTACCCCATAGCGTTTTGGTCTTTGCCTCGTCGTCGGCCACTCTGAGGCTGCCGCCGTCGAGCCGCCGCGCCTGGGCGAAGTCGCTTTCGCGGATCACGAAACACTTGTGCCCGTCAATGACCGCACCTGCGAGCAGGCCGGCAGAGTTGGCGATGGCGACCGCCTCCACCGACAGGTGCCTCAGCTTGGCGATCTCAGCGAGCGTTGTGTCAGAGAGCGGGTGGAAGGAGGGCCAGGATTTGCGCTGCTCGGCTTTCTTTGTGATCTGCTCGTCCGATAGACAGGTTGAGCGTGGGGCGGCACCATCGCCGTAAGCGAGCAGGTAGCCGGCGGGCTTGTCCGATTGGGCAGCGCTGCGGATCTTGTGGCGCAACTCGGCGACGCTCCACGGCGGGTCACAGTGGGTGGTGTTCCAAGCGCACAACTCCTCTAGGGCGATGCGCTCGGGCAGTCCGAACCCCTTCACCAGCGCGAGGGCGGCGGCGAAGGTGGCATCGTGGCCGCCTGATCCGGCGATGGCCCGAGGCAAAGAGCCAAGGTATCGGCGGGCTCGTTCGAGGGTGGTCATGGCACCGTGTGGTGCCGCATTTCACTTGCGTCTTAGCCTGCCCGTAGTACAATCTATTGGTTGTAGATAGAACTTCGAGCTGCCGTCTTGCCGCAAGGTGAGGCGGCAGTTTCGTTTAGGCGACAGGGGTGCTACTGAACCGGCGGAGCTCCGCAAGGAATTGGTCGCGGTCCAGACGGATGACACGCCCCAGCTTGATCACGGAAATGGCACGACTCGCCTGCCAATTCCTGATTGTTCGCGTGCAGACTTTTGCCAGTTTTGCCGCTTCTTCGATGTCAATGAGTGCGTCAGTTGACCCAAGTTTTGTATGCTGATTTTGCATTCTACTTTAGGGGGTCCAGAGGAGAAAAAAGCAAGGAATTATTTCAGTTGAATTCCACACCAGTTGACTCCACGATACTCAAATTCGCAGTCATACATCTAAGAACCAACAATATACACAATATTTCATCACGTTCCAAATCCTGCTTTCCCAATGCAAAAAAAACTGGACCGGCATCCCGAATCTTCGAAGTATCCCCATCAACTGAGGAACCCCTTCCTTATACTGATTTTCTGAACACTATAACATCAGCCAGCGGCGCAGCCTGCTCTTTCCCTCCTTCTTGTGCTGGCTCGCCCTTCAGCCCCCGCTTGGGTGCGACCTTTGCGGTCGGTGGCATAGTTAAGTGCCACACCTGCCCCTGCTGAGCCGTCCACAATGCGCGGTAGTGCTGATGCAGTACTTGCACAGCATGGCCTGCCCACCCCGCCACCTTGGCCAAGTCGCTTTCGGTCGCGGCCCATCCGCTGATGCAGGAATGGCGCAGGCAGTTCTGCGGCCATGATTCGATGCCGGCGGCCTTGCGGGCGTTGTCGAGGTCAAAGCGCAGTGTTCCGACCGGGGGCGCCACCTTGCCTTTCTTGTCTGGGCACAAGGCCAGCCACGCGGCCAGGGCAGGGGATATTGGGATGAGGCGCCTGCTTGCGGTTTTTGCTGCCTGGGCTCCGATGACGATGACGCCTTGGTCGAGTTTCACCTCGTCCCACTTGAGGCGGGCGGCCTCGGCACGGCGGACACCAGCCAATGCCTGAATGGCGAATGTCGCGAGGGAGCGCGGATCCAGTGCGGTCAGGAAAATGCCAAGGTTCTCCGCCGGCAGCGTGCCAGGCTCATCCCCGACCACCTTGGCCAGTTTCACCTTAGCTGCGGGATTCGTGACAATCCGCCCCTCGTCGACCGCCAGGGCGAAAACACTTCCTGCAATCTTGAGGTAGTTGCGCTGGGTGGCGGTCGACACCCCGAGGCCGGCCAGCCACTGGCGCAGACACTCGGAAGTGACGCTCGCCAGCGGACGCTCCCCCATGGCAGTCTTGAGCTTAGCTAGGCGCAAGTCGAGGTCCTCGCGGTGGCGGGCACTCAGGCCGCGGCGGAGGGCATCCGTGTTGCGGCGGTCAATGGCATCGGCCACAGTGCCGGAGGAGGAGAGGGCGCGCTTGTGGTCAAGGTAGAATGCCAGGGCTTCGGCGATGGTGGGCGCGGGAGTCCAGTTTCCAGTGGCGGCTTTGAAATCCGATACTGCAATCCGATCGGCATCCTCCATCCGTCCGGCGGCCTGGGCTCCGACTTTCTCAAGCTCGCGCTCCTTCATCTCAAAAGCTGTCTGCGCTGCGGCCAGGGTCTCGTATTCCACTTTCTCTCGCCGCCGGGTGTTGGGTTTGTCTCCGGGGGAATAGGTGACCAGCGCGGTCCGCCCGCCCTTGAGGCGTTGGATGACAATGGTGGTTGATCCTAGCTTCAGCCGGGCGCGCTTCTTCTTCGCTGCTTTCTTGGCGGGTGGTGGTTGAGTCGAGTGCATGTCGCGGAATATGCGTGCAAGAAGATGCAATCAAGCTAAAACAGCACAGGAACAGCACATGCATCGCGGAAAAGCCCGATTTTAAAGCATTCTCCGCGGTCTCCGAAGCCGGGGATGCAGGTTCGATTCCTGCCGGGACCACCAGAGTATACAACGTGAAACTTTATTGTGCCGAAGCGGCGAATGTCC
>JALRGB010000188.1 GCA_023253575.1 Verrucomicrobiales bacterium | reverse complement strand
CTGCGCGTGCAGCGGGCCGACGGACAATTGATTTTTGCGCGTCAAACGGAGGCCGGCCAGTGGACTTCGGTGGCCACGGTGCCGCTTGCAGTCCCCACGGTGGCTGATCGCGGTGGTATTTTTGCGGCCACGGACGGCCCGCAGACGGTGCGCATGGATTTTGATTATTTGTTGCTGGCTGATCCGGGGCGCGGGGATTCGGTGGCGTCCAGTTTGCGGCTGACCGAGATGATGTATCAACCGGCGGCGGGTGGAGTAGAATATATCGAGCTGGCCAATACGGGTTCACAGTCGCTGAATCTGGCCGGAGTCACTTTTGCTGATGGTCAGCCCTTTGCGGCGCTGACGTTCGGCGACATCTCGTTGCAGCCCGGGGAGCATGCGGTCGTCACCGGCGATTTGGCCGGCTTCCGCGCCCGTTACGGCAGAGCTCCGCGCGTGCTGGCGGTGTGGACGGCTGGTTCGCTCAACAATGCGGGCGAGTCGGTCATGATCCGCGATGCTTCCGGCAATGTGGTGCATCAATTTGCCTACGGCACAGTCGCTCCTTGGCCGATCACACCCCGCGGTCAGGGGCCGTCACTCGAAGTCGTCAATGTGCGCGGCGACTACAACGATCCGTTCAATTGGCGGGCCAGCGCTGAACCGCAAGGAAGTCCGGGCGTGGCCAGTGTTGGCGGCGATGCGGATGGCGACGGCCAGTCGGATGCCGAAGAGGCGCTTTTTGGCACGAATCCGTCAGACCCATCGTCATGGGCCCAGCTGGTGGCCACGCAGGCGGCCTCGGGTGAAATCACGTTCTCATGGCCGACCGTGGCGGGCCGGTCGTACCGGCTTGAGCGCACCGCGGACATTGTCACTTGGTCGTCGGTGCAGACGTTGACTGCCACGGCGAGTACATCCACTCTGGTCGTGCCCGCCACCCCTGGCGAAAACCGGCTCTTCTACCGCGTGGTCGCCCTGCCTTGACCGGCGCGTGGCCGGTCAGCGTCGGGTGTTCCCCCTCCTTCTTGCTCATTCCTCATGTCCACCGCGTTGTTGTTCGATGAATCGTGCCTGCTCCACTTGACAGGGGACGGGCATCCCGAACGCCCGTCCCGCCTCGAGGCCGTGCGTACCCAGTTGAAAAAAGACGGGATTTGGCAGACCGCGGCCCGCATCGACCCCCGGGAGGCGACGCTGGAGGAATTGTGTCTGGTGCACACCCCGGCCTATGTGGCCACCGCCATGGCTGAGATTGAAACCGGGGTCTCGATGCTGAGTACGGGCGACACCCACGTGGGTGGTCCTCCGTCGCTACGGGCCGCTCGTCACGCGGCCGGCGGAGTGCTCAATGCGGTGGATGCCCTCGTCTCCGGTTTGCATCAGACGGTTTTCTGTGCGGTGCGTCCTCCCGGTCATCATGCCACCCCTTCGCGCGGCATGGGGTTTTGTGTCTTCAACAATATTGCGCTCGCGGCGCGCTACGCGCAGCAAAAACATGGCCTCGATAAGGTGGCGGTCATCGACTGGGATGTGCACCATGGCAATGGCACGCAGGATGCCTTCTACGAGGATCCGTCCGTTTTTTTCTTCTCCAGTCATCAGGCTCCATGGTACCCGGGCAGCGGCCGACGAGATGAAACCGGTCATGGCCGAGGACTCGGTACTACTATGAATCGCCCGCTGCCGGCGGGCACAGGCATGGAAAAACTCCAAAGCGTGTTTACGGATGACTTGCTGCCGGCGTTGGATGCCTTTCAGCCGGATCTGGTGTTGGTTTCCGCGGGGTTCGACTCCCGTATTGGCGACCCGCTCGGCCAGTTCACGCTAGAGGACGAAGATTTTGCTGCCCTGACCCGTATGCTGCGCGAGGTGGCTTCCCGCCATGCCGGGGGCCGCCTCTTGTCGGTGCTCGAGGGCGGTTACAACCCGCGCGGGTTGGCCACCGCCGTCAGCGCACACATGACGGCCTTGGCCTGAGATCGCCGGCTTCCCGGCTTCCCGGCTTCCCGGTTGGTTGGCGGCTCGCCGACGGCAGGGCCAGTGGAAAATGGCCCGCGCCCGCAGACGCATTCTCACCTCCAGATTGATATTTCCCCCCAAACCCGCCAGCCTCCCGTCATGGATCGTCCCTGTCTGTCCCTCCGTGAATTGAAAGCCCGCGCCGACACCACGCCGCAGGCGCACGCCGTGCAGGTCCAAGTGACGTCGATTCACCTCCGGAAAACGAAGTCAGATAAAGATTATCTGGAATTAGGACTGTCCGATGGAGGGGAATCGATCACGCTGCGGCTCTGGCTCGATCATCCGTTATTTCCAGCTGTGCAAAAGTTGCCAGCCCGCTCGTGGATCGAATTGGCCGGTGACTGGACACAAAATCATTTTGGGCTCGATCTGCGCGGGGGCTCGCTGCGGGAGCTGGCATCGAGTGAAAGCGCCGCGCTGCTCGGTGGGCCGGACGAGTTGCGGCAGAAGCAGGCTGCTGATTTCGACTGCATCCGCGAGATGACGTCAGTTCTGGTTGATCCGCGGTTGCGGGCGGTGTGTGCGCGTTTTTTGGAAGTGCATGGCGAGCGGTTTCGCCGGTGCGGGGCGGCCCGGGACTACCATCATGCGCGCCGTGGCGGGCTGGTTGAACATGTTGCCCAGATGATGCGCACGGCGGCGGCTCTGGCTGGGGCCTATCCTTTCCTGAACCGCGATCTGCTGGTGGCAGGCGTGCTGTTCCACGATTGCGGCAAGCTCTGGGAAAATTGCTACACCGCGGATGGATTCGTCATGCCCTACGACGAACGCGGAGAAATGCTCGGTCACATCACCATCGGCATCGAACTCGTCAACCGGCTATGGCGCGAGATGGTCGAATCCCCAGAGGCCGACGCCTGGCAAGACCTCGTGCCCGCCACCGATGACGTGCGCCTCCACCTCCTCCATCTCATCGCCTCCCATCACGGTGAGGTCGCCTTCGGGTCGCCCGTCGTCCCGAAAACCCCAGAAGCCATTATCCTTCACCACGTCGATAACATCGACGCGAAACTCGAAATGTTCGCCGATGGGTACGCTACCTCAGCGCCGCTGGCGAAAAACATCTTCGAACGCCGCCGCCCACTCCCCGGGAATTTGGTGCGTCCGCTGCCTTCGTTGGCGGCCAGCTCCATAGCCGCTTCCTTTACGATGAAATGAACAGTTGGGTTTGGGCTCGATCTGCGTAATGACAGGGGCATGTGTGCCATGGTTTCAGGTATGGGTCTTCCGGCGAGCCGACCGGCTTCAGTCCGGCTGGTGGCGCGCGGGCGGGTGCTTGAGTGTTCCGGGCGCCCGTTGGTCATGGGGATCGTCAACGTGAATGACGATTCTTTTTCTGGTGATGGCACGCTTGATTTTGAGGCGGCTTGGGCCATGGCGGAACGGCATTACCGGGATGGAGCAGATTTGATTGATGTCGGAGCGGAGAGTGCGCGCACGAATCGTGAGGCGGTCAGTGTGGAGGAGGAGGTGCGGCGGCTGCGGGGGTTTATGAGGTTGTGGCGCGAACGATCTGGCGGCTGGCGTCCGCGTTTTGCCGACCAAGTGTCATCTCCGTGGCTCTCACTCAATACGTGGCGGCCGGAGGTGGTGGCCGCAGTCTTGCCAGAAGGCGGAGACCTGCTCAATGATATCGGTGCACTGCCGGACGACCGAAACGCGCGGTTGTGCGCCGCTCACGGGGCGGCACTGCTCATTATGCACAGCGTGGGCCAGCCGAAACACGCGCATACCCACGTCGGTTATGAGGACGTCGTCTCGACCGTCACAGACTTTTTCAAAGAGAAAATCGCCATGTGCCAGGCCGCCGGATTGCCTCTGGAGGCACTGCTCCTCGACCCCGGTCTCGATTTTGCCAAACAACGCGAGGACAACCTCAGACTGGTGGCCGGTCTGGAAGCGCTGGCACGCTTCGGGCGTCCCCTGCTCATGCCCGTGTCTCGTAAAACATTCATCGGCGAAACTCTGGGACTGCCGCACCCTGCCGATCGTGATGCCGGTACCATCGGCGTGCTCGTCGCCAGCCAGTGGCGCGGAGCTTCCATTTTTCGCGTTCATCAAGTCCGAGCCGCCGCCGAAGCCGTGAGAGTGGTCGCCGCCTGCGCCTGAAGCTGGTTGAAACGGGTGAAGGTGGCGGCGGCGATGATGATGACGGTCCGCCGCCGGAGGTTTTGTCCAACCGTGTACCCGCCGCTACGCCCGGGGCCGGAGAGCCGCGGTTGTGCTTGCTGCACCGATCATGGCGGCACACGGTGAAGCATGGCTGAAATGGATGATCAGATCGCGCTCAATTGGAATTCACGGCAGTTGACCCAGGGATGGCAGCGCGGCGTGCGCGCTTTCTATTGGGGGCTGGGTTGGGCCGAGGAGGATTTCCACAAAGCTCAAGTCGGTATCGGCGTGCCTTTGCTCGATGGTAATCTGTGCAATCTTCACGCCCATGACCTCGCTCAGCAGATTAAGCTCGGCTGCGCCGCCGCTGGTTTGATTGGGCTGCCCTTCGGGGTGCCCGCAGTCAGCGATAACCTGACTCAGGGGCATGAGGGAGGTAATGCCTCGCTGGTCTCTCGGAATTTGATCGCGAACAGCGCCGAAATGGTCGTCAGCGCGCATTGCTACGATGCCCTCGTCGGGCTTCATCACTGCGATAAAAATGGACCGGGTTTCGCCATGGCGCTGGCCCGGCTCAATATTCCGGGGTTTCTGGTCAGCGGTGGCTCCATTCTCCCCGGATGTCATCAAGGCCGGTCTGTGACCATCCTCGACGCCTACGACTCTCAAGCTAAAGCCGATCAGGGCACGCTTAGCCATGAGGAAAGTGAAGCCATTATCCGCGTCGCCTGCCCGGGGGCCGGCGGCTGCGGCATCGCCGCTTCCTTCAACACGTGGGGTATCGCCATGGAAGCGATCGGTCTCATGCTTCCCGATTCCTCTTCGATCCCCGCCGTCGATGCCGCCAAAAACGTGGAAGCCGCAGGCGTCGGGGCCGCCGCCCGGATCGTGCTCGAGCAAAACATCCGCCCTCGCGATGTATTGTCCCACTCCGCTTTCGTCAATGCCATGACCGCCATCGCTGCCGCCGGGGGCTCGACGAATGGAGTGCTTCACCTTCTGGCGCTGGCCCGCGAAGCCGGCGTCGACTTCTCCCTGCACGACGTGCAGGCGATTTGTCGCCGTACTCCCGTGCTCGCACATTTCGCCCCCCGAGGTCATGGCACCATGGTCGATCTTCACCGTCTCGGCGGTACCACGGCGCTCCTGCACCACCTGCTCGCCGCTGGCCTGCTGGATGGATCATGCCAGACCATCACCGGAAAATCACTCGCAGACAATTGCCAGGCCTCCCCAATCACCGTCCGCTCCGATTCGCCCGAGGCCTCGCTGCTGGCTCCGCTCAGCCACCCATTCAAAGCGTATGCCGACATCCAAGTCTGCTTCGGCAATGTCGCCCCCCATGGCATCGTCTTTAAAAGCTCCAGCCTGGATGAACCCCGCTTCACCGGCACCGCCATCTGTTTTGACGACGCCCGCGCCGTCTCGACCGCCGCCGCTGCCGGTCAAATCCAGCCCGGTCATGTCGTCGTTCTCCGAGGGCTCGGCCCCGTCGCCAGTGGCATGCCCGAAGTGCTGGTCGCCACCGCCGCCCTCAGCACCCCAGCCCTGAAAGGCAAAGTGGCCTTGATTTCGGACACCCGCATCTCCGGCGTGAGTCACGGATGCATCGGCATCCATTGCTCCCCCGAAGCCGCTGTCGGCGGACCGATCGGCCAAGTTTGCGATGGCGATACCATCACCTTCGATTTACTCGCCGGAACCATTCACGTCATGGCTGATCTCGACTCCCGCCCGCCCGCCCCCACGCCGTCCCGCCCGCGCCGTGCTTATCTCGCGGATTTCGCCGCCACCGTCACCCAAGCCCATGAAGGCTGCGTCAGCTGCTGGGTTCTCGAGGCGCCATCACACGCGGCTCGTACCAACCCCTAAAACCACCGTCAAAGGCCCACCCCCGATCGCGCGGGCGGTGGTTCGCCAGAGGAGGGAAAAAACGTCGGGTACCCATTCTGCGGGATTTGGCGCGCACGCCAATCCGGCTTCTCGGGTGTGAATCTGGGACACCCACTTTTGTCGGGATTGGTGGTCGAAAGAGAGGGTGTCCCACATGCCGCGGCGCGGTTTTTGGGGAGTTTTAGACCCGCGGCTCTGGCCCCCGGTTGCTGGGCGTTTTTTGGGTGGAGGAGGTTGATTCATGAGGGGGTCGCACTAACGCAACGTCATTGCACCGGTTCTCGTAAATTCAAAATGTCTGCGCCCGGAAGACATCGTCTCCACCCACTGGGTCCCAAAGGAAATCTGCCTCGATGTCGAACGCACCCTATGAGAGGTTCACGCGGAGCCGCGGAGCACGCGGAGAGAATCCAATCTTCCTCCCTCCGCGCTCTCCGCGGCTCCGCGTGAGAAAAATGCGAGTGGTCGTGACTAGGGCAAACCCAAGAGGGCTCCTCGGCCAGACCCCTACCCACCCCACCTCCCCATGACCCACGCCCCCTTCTCCAGCGCCGATCCCCGAAAGCAAATTCCTTTCAGAAAAGCTAATGGGGCTTTAAGTGTTGCGATTGTTGCCGGATAGCAAGTCGTTCTTCTTCAGAAAAACGGCTGTCCCCCTCTAACA
>JALRGB010000097.1 GCA_023253575.1 Verrucomicrobiales bacterium | reverse complement strand
CCGGTCACCTCGACGCCGGTGAATCTTACGAAGCCGCTGTCACCCGCGAATTGCACGAAGAATTAGGCCTGAAATCATCAGCCTCCACTCCCGTCCTCCAAGCCCGCCTCGACGCCTGCCCCGAAACCGGATGGGAATTCGTCGAACTCTACACCGTCACCATCAGCCCGAGCCGCATACGCTTCCCAGCCGCAGAAATCGAGGCCGTGCGCGCCTTTCCCGTCGCCATGGTGACCGCCTGGACCTCCGCCCGCCCTCAAGACTTCGCGCCAGGATTCCTGCGCTGCTGGCACGAATGGCAGGCCCTCGCCCCAGCCCGTCAACCCGCGCCCGAAAACCCACGACTCCCTTAGCCTTCACCACCCCAGTCTTAAACCCGCCGCCCCATCAGTGCGGGTGACTTCTCAAGATTCCATATCGATAGATGGGAAAAAATTGCGTTGAGCCTACCGCCTACCCCATCCCGCCCGGCATGCAAGAACTCATCGTCCCGCCGCCCTCACCCCATTAATCCGATGGCAGCGGTTGTGAGACACCCACTCGATCCCACCTGAGTCAAAAATTACACCCCGCTGCCGGCCCTCCCAGTCCGACAGCGGGGGTCTGAATAAAAGAACCGGCTTACGCCAGTCAATTACTCAAGATTCTTAAGCAACCACATTGTCTCGATCGTCGTGTGCTGCTCTGAAATGTGTGTGGTCAGTATCTCGCGTCGGAGCTGGCTTGTGTCAAATAAATGACACATTTTTCTTGGTAACAACGGGCAAAGAATTCGCCCACTTTGGGCGGCCTGATTCCGTTATTTGAAGAACAATGGAATGATGAGGATGGCCACGATATTGACGACCTTGATCATCGGATTCACGGCCGGACCTGCTGTGTCTTTATAAGGATCTCCCACTGTATCGCCAGTGACCGCCGCCTGATGCGCCAACGAGTACTTACCGCCATGATGGCCGTCCTCAATGTACTTCTTGGCATTGTCCCAAGCCCCTCCCGCACCCGTCATGGCAATCCCCACAAAAAGCCCGGTGACGATGGTTCCAATCAAAACCCCGCCCAGCGCTTCCTTGCCCAAAAAGGCCGCTCCAATCACAAAAATCACCGGCAACATGGCTGGCAAAATCATCTCGCGCAGCGCCGCCTTAGTCACAATGTCCACACACACACCATACTCTGGAGTGTCTTGCCCCGTCAAAATCCCCGGCTTGGCCGAAATCTGACGGCGCACTTCGCGCACCACCGCCCCAGCTGCCACCCCGACCGCATCCATCGATAAAGCCGTGAAAATAAACGGCAGAAGCCCGCCAATGAACATGCCAATAATAATCCGCGGATCCGTCAGCTCAAACGAAAGCACTTCATTCGGTAGCAAGGCCTTGAGATCTTCGACATACGATCCAAAAAGCACCATCGCCGCCAGTCCAGCCGACGCAATGGCATACCCCTTGGTCACCGCCTTCATCGTGTTGCCCACCGCATCCAGTTCGTCGGTAATTTTACGCACGTTATCGGGCAACCCCGACATGACCGCAATGCCACCCGCATTGTCCGTAATCGGGCCAAAAGCATCCAACGAAATAATGATGCCAGACAAACTGAGCATCGCCACCACCGCAATGGCAATCCCAAATAATCCCGCCAAACTCCACGTCACCCAAATACTGGCCGCAATCGCCAGCACCGGCAAAAGCGTCGCATGATGGCCGACGGACAGTCCGGCAATAATGTTCGTGGCATGACCGGTTTCTGACGCCAACGCAATCCGACGCACCGGACCGTACGAGGTCGACGTGTAATAATTAGTGATCCACACCACCAAAAACGTCAGCACAACCCCCACAATCGACGCCCAGAAGATAGCCGTACTAGGAATGACGTCCGAACGACCCGCCACCGTAATCCCCTGCGGAAACATCGCACTCGTCGCAAACCAGAAAAGTCCCGCTGAAATCAGTCCGGAAACGCCTACCCCACCGACCAAAGAGGCCGTCGCTTTCAGCTTCACTACATTGACAAATAAAATACCCAAAATCGACGCCAAAATGGCCAGACCACACAAGACAAACGGGTAAACAAGGGCCGCCTCACGAGCCGCCTCGCCAACCGTCAAAAAGGCCACTAAAACACCGCCAATCAAACTCACCGCATACGTCTCAAAAACATCCGCCGCCATGCCGGCACAATCACCCACATTGTCTCCTACATTGTCCGCAATCGTCGCCGGATTGCGCGGGTCATCTTCATGCAGGTTTTGCTCGATTTTGCCCACCAAGTCAGCCCCGACATCGGCCGCCTTCGTGTAAATACCACCACCCAGACGCGCAAAAACAGAAATCAAGGAGCTGCCAAGCGCCAGCCCGATCAACGAATCCACCGCCGCTTTGCCCACCACCATCTTCTCGCCAGGCAAACTCTTCATCACCAAGTAAAAAATTCCCACCGACAGCAGCCCCAGCGCCACCACCAACAACCCAGTCACCGCCCCGCCATTAAAGGCCACTTTCAATGCCGGATGAGCCCCCACCGAAGCCGCTTGCGTGGTGCGCACATTGGCCCGCACCGCCACCATCATGCCAATATACCCCGCCGCCAATGAACAAACCGCCCCGACCACAAACCCCACCGTCGTCGGCAACCCCTTGGCCCAGAACACTAATCCCATCACAACAACCGCAATCGCCGCAATCGTCCGCACTTGCCGGTTTAAGTACGCGCGCGCCCCGGCCTGCACCGCCCCCGCAATCTCACGCATCTTCTCGTTTCCCGCCGAGGACGCCAATACCATGCGAATCAAGACGCCAGCCGCCAAGAGTCCGACAAGCGCACATCCAAGCGAAAATTCAATTCCTTGATCGAGAAACAAAGATGCCAAAAACATATATGGGTAGTGAAACGAGGGCCGATGGTGCATGACGCTTGGACCTCTGGCAACCATAAAGCCATGCCTCCGCGTAACCAGTCAACACATAAGAAGGCACCCACCCCCCCAGTCATGCAATCCCCAGCCAACCAACCCCGGAAAAGAAGTATCGCACCGCCATGATCTGTGGTTGCCTCCACCTAGCCGCCGCCTCCATTTCTCACTTCTCCTCATGCCTGTCGTCACTCTCGAATTCGAAACCCCCCAGTTTCTCCTCTCTCTCATCGGCGGGGACATGTCGCGTCTGAAACTGCTCGAACAACGCGCCGGCGTGAAAATCACTTCGCGCGACGGATGGGTGAAAATCGACGGCCCCGATGACGCCGTCATCGAAAAA
>JALRGB010000045.1 GCA_023253575.1 Verrucomicrobiales bacterium | reverse complement strand
CCCTTGGGTGCCGCTGCGGTCAGTGGTCAGCAGACCGTCTTTGCTCAACCCGAGGATGACGGACTCGGACGGTCCGCCCGGAGCGCAAACCATGACACACGCACCGGGTTCACTGTAGGGGGCGACGGAGCCATCATCGAGGACCGCGGCCACGCAGATGACTTCGGGAAAATTTGTATGGCCATTGAGATTGGCATCCTCACCGCTTTCGCGGCCGTTCCCGGAAGCAAAGACAAAAACCGTCCCTTGTCCATCGCGCCCGTGCACGGCCGACCAGCGCAGCGCGGCCGCCGCCAGCGGCCCCGGCGCCTCCAGCACATACCGCTCGTCCACCGGTCCCCAGCTATTGTTCTTGATATCGATGGTCGCCGATCCGGACTGCGCGAGATACGAAAAACTCTCGGCCACATCAAGATCATCCAGAAAAACGCCGACCCCGTTGCGCGCTCCTCCCAGCAAACGCAATCCGACCAGTTGCGCCTCCGGAGCCACCCCGCACACTCCTAGTCCGTTATTACCCCGCGCCGCCGCAATACCCGCCACCGCCGTCCCGTGATTGTCCGCTTCGAAAAATGGATTGGCATCATCACGAACCGGCCCGCCAAACTGGTTGGACGGAGGCCAGTCCCGGTCGGTTATCGCATCCGCCGCTAGATCCGGATGCCCGTTTTCCAGACCATCATCGACAATCCCCAAACGCACCCCAGCCCCGCGAACGCCAGTCAGTCCAAAATCCCCCCAGACCCCGACCACGTTGATGTCCTGCCCAGCCGTGCCACCGTTCTGCCCGGTATTTGAAAGATGCCACTGACGGGGGAAAAATAAATCGTCCGGATCCGCGCGCGTCAACCGTCGCGCCCCCAGCACCGGCTCAACTTCACGAACCCGGGGGTCGTCTCGCAACTGCTGCAACACGACCAACAGACGGGCCGGATCAACCACTGCCACCTTCCAGTCCGTCGCCAGCCCGGCCACCGACTTCCACCGCAATCGATGATCCACCGCCAACGCCGCCGCGTCAGCCGAGGCCACCCGCACCCGCATCCGCCCACGACACGGCCGCCATAAGTCCTCCCCGCCCGCTCCGCCGTCGCGGCCCGCAGACAAGGCCGCCTCAGCCGCCCCATCACGCCGCAACCACACCACCCCATCCCCGCCGTCCTCCACGCCCAAGGGCCCCGGGCCCGTCACCCAACCCAACCGCTCACCCGCCACTCCCGGCCCCCGGCCCACTCCCACCTCCATGCTGAAAACACTCGTCCCAGTCACAACCCCGGCCAGAATTCCAGCCCCCAGAAAACAACGAGTGAAGACATCCACAGCCAAGTGTGCGGCCACGCCCCCCCCGACGTCAACCAACAACCGCCAACCGCCCACAACCGAGCTTGGGACAGTCTGGGGCTAGTTTTTTCCTCGCGGCTCTGACATGTCTTGATATTTTGCTGGCGGGCGGAGCGGGCTGCCCGCACTGTGCGGCGATGAGGGTATTGGCCATTGATCCGGCGCTACGCAACACTGGCTATGCCGTTTTGGAACGACTGGGTCGCGAGACCAAGGCGCTCACGTGGGGTGTGATCAACAATCCGGCCGCCCGACGCCAATCTCAATGTCTGGTGGCCATTCGCGAAGAATTGCACCGTGTGATCCGCGATCATCAGCCCCATGTGTGCGCCGTCGAGGGCATCATCTTTGTCCAGAGCTACAAGACCGCCATCATCATGGGCGCCGCCCGTGGCGCCGCCCTACTCGCCGCTGCCGAACATGACTTGGAAATCTACGAATATGCCCCCCGCCGCGTCAAACAGGCGGTCGTCGGCAAGGGCGCGGCACAAAAACAACAGGTTGCCTTCATGATCCGAGCCCTGCTCGGACTCACCGAAACCCCGCCTCCAGACGCCGCCGATGCCATCGCCATCGGTCTCACCCACTTTCAAACCGACGACCCGCTGAAAAATGCCACCGGCATCCTGACTCGCGTCTAAGGCCCTCCCTCCCCCACCCACCCCACCCACTCGCCCGCCACCCCGGCATGT
>JALRGB010000026.1 GCA_023253575.1 Verrucomicrobiales bacterium | reverse complement strand
CCCAGCGCCTCCGGATCGTCACGCCATTCCGGCGAGAGGCGCAGCACCAGATCCAGTGTGCGCTGGCCTTCGCGCAGCTCGGCGAGGGCCGCCCCACCCAGCAGCAGCGAAACCTGCTCATTGACCGCTGCCGGCTGAATCCCGTGAAGACGGGCCCGCTCCCGGTCCACCTCGATCCGGACCTGCGGAATGGGCACCTGGGCCTCGAGATTAACATCGGTCAATCCCGGAATGGCCCGCGCTAGGTCGCGCACCTGCGCCCCCTTTTCCCGCAAGACCTCCAGATCAGCCCCAAATATCTTCACGGCAATTTTGGCAGAAACTCCGCTCAGCATGTGGCTCAATCGGTGTCCAATCGGCTGTCCGACATTGGCAAATGTACCGGGAATGGTACTCAGGATCCGTCGAATCTCGGCAAAAACTTCGGGGCGAGGCCGACCGCCTGAGTGGAATTCCACATCAAATTCATTCACGGACACGGGCACGACGTGATCGTCTTTTTCAGCGCGGCCGGCGCGACGACCGACACTTTTAACCTCGGGAATAGCGAGCAGCAGGCGGCTGCCGGCGTCGCCGATCTCATTGCTTTGCTGCAGCGAGGTCCCCGGGGGACCGGCCAGCGAGATGGTGGCGCTGCCTTCGTTAAACGTCGGCAGGAATTCTTTGCCCATCTTCGGATAAAGCATAAAGGCCCCGGTCAGCATCATGGCCACCACCGCCATCACGACAAAGGGCGCTCCCAGCGCGGCCCGCAAAAACGTATGACGCACCACCCACTTGATGGCCCGAACCAGCCATCCATCGCGATGGGATGCGCCGCTTCGAGGATGAAGCAGCAACGAACAAAGCACCGGAATGACCGTGAGCGAAACGACAAAAGAGGCCGCCATGCTGACAATGGTGGCAATGGCAATCGGCATAAACAACCGCCCTTCCAGACCCTGCAGCGCCATCAAAGGCAGAAACACGAGAATGATGAGCACGGTGGCGTAAAGAATGGAATGGCGCACCTCGCCGGAAGCTGAGGCAATCACCTCCAGTCGCTGCTCTCCCATCGAACCAGCCCCGACCGCATTAGGCACCACCGCACCCGTCTCCCCCGCACCCGCGGGAGCAAAAACTTTTCGCGCATGCTCCCGCAATCGCCGATACACATTTTCCACATCCACAATGGCATCGTCAACGACCATACCAATGGCCACCGCCAGACCGCCGAGAGTCATAGAATTCACGCTGATCTCAAACCACCGGAAAACCAACACCGTGATGGCAAAGCTGAGCGGCATCGCCATCAACGTGATAAACGTCGTCCGTACATTGAAGAGGAAAAGGAAGAGAACGACAGCCACCATGATAGCCCCATCGCGAATCGCCTCTTTTAGGTTTCCAATCGCATTACCGATGAAATCGCCCTGCTTGAAAAGAATCTCCAATTCAACACCGGGCAGGGTGGGACGCAATTCCGCCAGCGCCTGCTCGATTTCCCGCGTGAGTTGCAGCGTGTCGAATCCGGGGGCTTTGTCGATGCTGAGCATGACTCCCATGGTCGGAGCCGCATCATCCGGCATGCCCTCGACGAACGCGTTCTTGACGGCGATACTGGCATCGCCGCGCATCGGCTGGACGCCGGAAACGACGGAAGCAACATCAGAAATGAGGATGGATCGACCGTTAACCTGCTTAATCACGGTGGCAGCGATAGCATTTAAGTCGCTGGTCATGGCGAGGTTACGCACCATGATTTCCCG
>JALRGB010000768.1 GCA_023253575.1 Verrucomicrobiales bacterium | reverse complement strand
CGCTATTCCCAGCCCGTCTATCGTCAAGCTGGCCATTTCTTACGCGCGACTGGCGGGCGATCGAGTGCGGATTACCGGGTATCGCAATGGCGAGGTGATGGGATCGTATGAGATCGGCAATTTTGCCACTTGGGCGGCCGGGGAGTATGAAATGCTACTGGGCCCGAGGCATTCGAACCCCGGGCCTATTGGCGCGCTGGACGCGCTGATTCACGAGGCGCGGCTGTATGACACGGCACTCACGCAGGCGGAAATTCAGGCGATGGAGCTCACCGTGAACACGGACTTGGATAGTGACGAGTTGATCGACCAATGGGAACAGGCGACGGCTGGTAACCTGACCGACTTGAACGGCAAGGGCGCCGGTCCCGGGCCCGGCGTCGGCACCGGCGACCTCGACGGTGATGGGCTGCTCGACAAAAACGAATTCACGGCCAACACCAATCCCAAGCTTGCGGATACCGACGGTGATACTCTCCCTGATGGTGCCGAGCTGAATGGCACGGCCGGCTCCCGTCCGGCTACTTCTCCGATTCGCGCCGACACTGATGGTGATGGCTTGAGTGATCTCGTTGAAACCAACGACGGGACGTTCAACGGGGCGGCTGACACTGGGACCAATCCTACCTTGGCCGACACGGATGTTGATAGTTACGCTGATGGGATAGAAGTGAACAGATTTCAATCGAACCCGCTCAACGTCAACGAACCCACTCTGGCTCAATCGCTGACGGGCCATTGGACCTTCGAGGGCGGATCGGAGCGTAAAGATCTCAAGGGCAATTTTCCTGATATCGTTCTGAAGGGGAACGCGGTCATTGCCAATGGTGCGCTCGACCTTAATGGGCGCGGCACCGTCGTCACCGGCTGGGCGCACACCGGCGCCGGTGGTCTGACCATCGGCAGCAAAACACTGGTTTCGTGGATCACCCTGCAGGGACTCGAGGATGTGGCGAAAGCTGGGGCTCCAATATCGCTGGATTCGGTGCTCGCTGATAAATTCGATGGTATCGTTTTTGCCGAGCGGAACTTGAATCGGTGGATGAATGGGAGTAGCTTCTTCTCCCGCTCGCCGGCGGAGCAATTTGAATTGGCGGAGCTTTCTGAGGAAACCGCACCTACGTTGAATGGAACCATGGTCATGCTCGCGATCACTTATCAGGACCTCGGTGACGGGCAGGTTGAAATAACTGGGTATCGTAACGGCGAGTCGATGGGAACCTATAGTAGCGGTAATTTTGCCACGTGGGCTGGGGGTGAGCAGGAAGTGCTCTTTGGGCCGCGGCACACTTCTCCAGCCACCAATGGCGCGCTTGATGCGCTCGTTCATGAAGCGCGTCTCTATGGAAAGGCCGGTACGGCCGCGGAGATTCTGGCACTCTTCACCGCTGGGCCGGTTGGCGGCGAGGCCCTAGCCTTCACGGACATTGTGGTCGATCGCGCCGCGGGCACAGTAGATGTGACGTGGGTCTCCAGACCCGGACAAACTTATCGTTTGGAATATTCAGACACGCTGGCGACCTGGACCGAGGAAACCGACAGCTATCCACCCGGCGGGGCCACCGGACCGCGAACGACATACCGCTTCACTGGTATCCCCGCGGGAACAGCCGCGCGGTTCTTCCAAGCCATCGAGGAATGACCGGCACCCGATCGCCCAAGCACCTCGTCCGAAGCGCCGTCCGAGCACCTCGTCCGAAGCACCACGTCCCAAGCACCTCGTCCGAAGCGCCGTGTCCGGTATGGCCCGCCGCGGGCCGGGTGGGGCGCCGGCGGCCATCGCTGTTCGGCTTCGTTCTGCCCTCTGCCGGGGGGGGGGTCATCAGAGAGAAATCCACAATCCCATGCTCAAGACAGGTATTCTCAATCCGCATCTTCTTTCGCTGCTGGCCCGCGTCCGGCATACGAATACCCTTGTGATTGCCGACCGCGGGTTTCCCTCGTGGCCCGGCATGGAAATCATTGACCTCTCGCTGGTGGACGATGTGCCCACGGTGCTGCAGGTGCTCACTGCGGTGAATGCCAACTTCGTCATCGCCCATGCTTACATGGCGGAAGAGTTCACCAAGCACAATGGACTGGGGCCTCGAACCGCAGTGGAAAAGGCTCTGGCGGGTGCACCACTCTCCTTTGAACCTCATGACTTGTTCAAAAAGCGGATTTCCTCCGCCACCGGCCTTATCCGCACTGGTGATACTATCCAGTATGCCAACATGGTTCTCGTCTCTGGCTAACCAGTTCAACGGTGATTGAACTTGCCTGACACCCTTATCCTTCTTTACCATCCGTCTAAATCAAATGTCCGTGCCATCATCCAATCCATTTTCTCTCAAAGGCCGCGTCGCTCTCGTCACCGGCAGCTCTACTGGACTCGGCAAGTCCATGGCCATCGCTCTCGGCCAGGCCGGAGCGAAGGTTGCTGTGAATTACCACAATAACATGGCGCGCGCGGAGCAGGCATTCGCTGAATTCAAAGCTGCCGGCGGTGAGGGAATGCTGGTACGGGGCGATGTCAGCAGCGAGTCCGATGTGCCCCGCCTGATTGCTGAAATCGCGGCGACGCTCGGTCCGGTAGACATCCTTGTCGTCAACGCCACTCCAGATCAGCCGCACAAGCCGATCGAGGAATACGACTGGGCGTTTTACCAGCAGATGCTCGACTTCTTCATCAAGAGTCCAGTCCTGCTCGCTAAAGCTTGCCTGCCACACATGAAGCAGCAACGCTGGGGCCGCATCATCAACATTGGCTCTGAGGTCGTGTCCCGCGGCGTGCCCAACTTCACCGCTTACGTGGCCGCTAAGGGCGGGCAAAATGGATTGAACCGCAGTCTCGCGACCGAGGTCGCTTCTTGGGGCGTCACCGTGAACATGATCGCACCTGGTTGGATCCCCGTGGAACGACATGAAAATGACTCTCAGGAAGAGAAGGACGGCTACCGGGTGCTCATTCCCTCAGGTCGATGGGGAGTGCCGCAGGACCTTTCCGGAGCGGTGGTGTTTCTTGCCAGTGAGGCATCATCATTCATCACCGGACAGAATCTGCACGTGAATGGAGGGATGACAGTCCAATGATTAACGTGGTCATGCCGCAACGCCCATCCTCACATTTTTAACTATGAAACTCGTTCATCTCGCTCTCGCCGTTCTCAGTACCGTGGCCGTTAGTGGCTGCAAACCTTCCGCATCCGGATCCGGAAAAAAGAAAATCGTTTTTGTCACCAATGCAGTTGATCCATTCTGGAACAATGCGGCTGCCGGCGTCAGGGATGCCGGTCCCAAGTTTGGCGTGGATTCCGAAACCATCATGCCGACGGAAGGAGTCGCCGATCAAAAACGCATTATCGAAGACCTGCTGACGAAGGGAGTCGATGGCATTTCTGTCAGCCCGATCGATCCTGCCAATCAGAATGATATCCTCAATGCCGCGGCCGGCCGGACAAAGTTGATTACCAATGACTCCGATGCCCCCACGAGCAACCGGCTCCTTTACATTGGGATGGATAATTACAAAGCTGGCCGGATGACTGGTGAGCTGGTGCGTGAAGCCCTGCCGCAGGGCGGCTCGGTGATGATTTTCATCGGACGAATGGAACAGGATAATTCCAAGGACCGTAGACAGGGCACCATTGATGGTATTCTGGGACGCTCCGAGGATTCCACGCGCTTCGATCCGCCCGAGATCGTTATCGAAGAGGCTGGGTTCAGAATTGTAGGCACGCTGACGGATAATTTTGACCGCGGCAAAGCCAAATATAATGTGGAAGACACCCTATCTAAGTACCCCGATATCGCAGGTATGGTTGGCCTTTTTGGTTACAATCCTCCGATGATCCTCGAGGTGCTGGCTCAGGCCAATAAGCTCGGCCAAGTCAAGGTAATCGGCTTCGATGAAAACGAAGCCACTCTCGCGGGCATTCAGGAAGGAACCGTTCATGGCACGGTGGTGCAGAACCCCTACATGTATGGATACAAGTCCGTGGAAGTACTCAGTGAACTGATCAAAGGCAACAATTCTGTGATTCCTGCCAATAAGATGATCGACATCCCCGCACGACAGATCCGCAAGGAAAACGTCGATACTTTCTGGGCGGAATTGAAAAAGACTCTCGGCACAGACAAGTAAGTGCTGATCAGTGTTTTATGGATATGAGTGCACCGCTCCTTGAGGCTGGAAACCTCGTCAAGACGTTCCCGGGAGTACGGGCTCTCAAGGGAGTCAGCCTCATGCTCCGCCGCGGCGAGGTGCTGGCGGTCATTGGGGAGAACGGTGGAGGAAAAAGTACTCTGATGAAAATCCTCGCGGGGGTCCAGCCTGCGGATTCAGGGGAGATATTCCTTGATGGACAGCCCGCTGAAGTGGCTTCTGTGCCTGATGCACTCGCCCGAGGTATCGCTCTGATCCATCAGGAATTGAACCTCGCAGACAATTTGGATATTGCCGCCAATCTTTTTCTTGGCCGGGAAAAGCACAGATTCGGAGTCATCGACAAGCCTGCTCAATACCGCGCGGCCCGTCAGCTGCTCGAAGCCGTGGGCCTTGAAGCCGATCCCTCGGCGCTGGTTAGTGCGCTGAGCATCGGCCAGCAGCAGCAGGTGGAAATTGCCAAGGCCCTGTCATTGAATGCCCGCATCCTCATCATGGATGAACCCACCTCCAGCCTTACCACGCGGGAGTCGGAGCAACTTTTCGAAGTCATCCGTGATCTGCGCGCCAAGGGTGTGGGTATCGTTTACATTTCCCATCGTCTCGCGGAAGTGATGGATTTAGCCGACCGCGTCACCGTCCTCCGTGATGGGGCGAATGCCGGAAACCTTGAAAAGTCGGAGATTTCTCATGAGGCGATGGTCCGGCTCATGGTGGGACGGGATGTCAGCCGCTTTTATCCCCATAAATCAGGGGAACCTAGCCAGCCTGTGCTTGAAGCTGAAGATCTGCGCACCCCAGCCTATCCTCAGCACGGCTTGAATTTTACCATCCGGGCTGGCGAGATCGTGGGGTTATCCGGGCTCGTGGGAGCAGGTCGCACCGAGATGATGCAGACCCTGTTCGGTATCACCCCGGCCACGGGTGGTCGATTGAAAATCGCCGGGAACATCCTCGTGCCCCAGACGCCGCTGGAGGCCATCAATGCTGGTATGGCCCTCGTGCCCGAGGACCGTAAGAAGCAAGGCGTAGTGCTGGAAATGACCGTTAGCGAAAATGTGAGTCTGGCGAGTCTGCGCCGCGACCAAAAGGCCGGCCTGATCAATCGTCGCGCCGAGAGTGATCTCTGTCGCGAAATGATCGGCAAACTTCACATCAAAACGCCGGACGGCAAACAACTCGCTCAATTCCTCTCCGGCGGAAATCAGCAGAAAGTCGTCCTCGGCAAATGGCTGGCCATGCGTCCTCGCGTACTCCTGCTCGATGAACCGACCCGCGGTATTGATGTCGGCGCCAAACAAGAAATTTACCAGCTCATGGAGCAACTCGCAGCTGACGGTGTCGCTATCCTCTTTGTCTCCAGTGAAATGGAGGAACTCCTCGGCATGGCGGACCGCGTGCTCGTCATGCACGAAGGTCGCATGGCCGGTGAACTCACCGGCAGCGGACTCAATGAGGAGTCGGTCATGCACCTGGCTACCGGCGGCCGGTACTCAACCAGCAAATCCACATGCAATTGAAGAAAACCCTCGGTATCACTCTGCTCTTACTGGCCGTCTGCCTCCTGACCGCATCGCTGAGTGAAAACTTTCTCAGTAGTTACAATCTGGAGAACCTCTTGCGGCGCACGGCCTTGTTCGGTATTATCTCGATTGGCGTCGCATTTGTTATTGTCACCGGCGGGATTGATCTATCGGTGGGCTCGGTGATTTGCCTCGCAGGTTGCGGTCTGCCATGGTTGTTGACCACGCAGGGCTGGTCGCTTCCATCGGCCCTAATGGCGGTCGCTTTGGTCTCGGCCGGTATTGGTCTGCTTCATGGATTACTCATCACCAAGCTCGGTATTCAGCCTTTCGTCGTTACTCTGTGCGGCCTTATGATGTATCGTGGTATCGCCCGGGGATTCACTGGCGATCAGACCGTGGGTTTTGGTGATGGTTTCAAAGGCCTGCGCTCCCTCGCCACTGGTCGTATTGAGCTTCCGTTTATCGATGGTTTTGCACTTCCGGCGCCCTGCGTTTTTCTGCTCGTCATCGCGCTGCTGGCGGCATTTTTTCTTAATCGCACGATTTATGGTCGTTACCTGTTGGCTCTTGGCCGGAGCGAGGAAGCTGCCCGTTACAGCGGCATCAACACCGGGCGCATGACGGTCCTCGCCTATGTCCTCTGCTCATGCTTAGCCGGTTTTGGCGGTGTGCTTTTTGTGCTCGATGTCAACATTGCTCAGCCATCCGACTGCGGAAATTTCTATGAACTCTACGCCATCTCCGCCGCGGTGTTGGGCGGTTGCAGTCTGAGGGGAGGGGTGGGCACCATTTATGGAGTACTCATCGGCGCCGCACTCATGCAGACGTTGCGCAACATGATCGTGCTCACTACTCGACACCAGCACATGGAATTCGCCATCATCGGTGCCGTGCTGCTCGCCGGTGTCGTCGCCGATGAACTCATAAAGCGTCGCCACCTCCGGCGCAAAGCCGTGCGCTCGCTGCGCGAAGAATCCACGCCTGCCTGACAACTCCTCAACTGCCTTCACTCTCATGCCCGCCAGAAAATCTGCTAAATCCGTAGTCCAGCTCATCGCCAGCGGTGACCTCCGCCTATCCGCCAATCAAGTCTGCTGGCCTGCGCAGGCCGGGATGGAAATTGCCCTTGGCGCGGCGCTGCAGAATGAGGGATACACCGTGATCCGCGCTCACCGCTACCATGCCGCGCTGAAGCACGGTTTCATCGCCAGCCAGAGGGAAGGCATCGAAGTGTTTCGCAACATTGATCCGGAGGCGCCGCTCATCGTTGCCGAGGCTGTATGGCAGTATTCGCATCACGTGCTCGCAGGACTCACCACCCATCGTGGCCCGATTCTAACGGTGGCAAACTGGAGTGGCCAGTGGCCCGGTCTGGTGGGCATGCTCAACCTCAACGGCTCCCTGACCAAAGCCGGCGTGAAATACTCCACGCTCTGGAGTGCGGATTTCACCGATACCTTTTTCCGCACGCAACTCCGGCAGTGGCTAAAGACCGGTCACATTCAGCACGATACCTCGCACGCTCAGCCCCTCGAGAATCTCAAACTTCCTGCGAAGTCGGCGACACTCGGCAAACGACTGGCCGCACAGCTCCGACGCGACAAAGCCATCATGGGAGTCTTCGATGAAGGCTGTATGGGTATGTTTAATGCTATTATTCCCGACCACGCACTCCACGCTTGCGGCGTTTTTAAGGAACGACTGAGTCAGTCCGCGCTTTACGCTGAAACCTTGTGCACTTCTGATGCGGAAGCTGATGCGGTTTACGACTGGATGGTCAAAAGAGGTATGAAGTTCCATCTGGGAAAAGATGAAGCCACGGAACTGACTCGGGCTCAAGTTCGCCTCCAGTGCCGGATGTATATTGCCGCCGTGCGCCTTGCTGATGACTTTGGTTGCGACCTCATCGGCATCCAGTATCAGCAGGGGCTTAAGGATTTGCTCCCCGCTAGCGATCTCGTCGAGGGCACGCTCAACAACACAGACCGTCCTCCCGTCCGCTCGCGTGACGGCAAACGAATCCTCTTTAAAGGCGAAGCCGTCACTCATTTCAACGAAGTGGACGAATGCGCTGGTCTCGATGGCTTGCTCACCGCCCGTGTGCACAAAGCGCTCGGCCAGCCGACTGAAAACACCCTGCATGACATTCGCTGGGGCGAAACCTTCGGTGATGAATATGTCTGGGTCTTCCTCATCAGTGGCGCCGCACCGCCCGCACATTTTAACGGCGGGTGGAAGGGGGCTGAGGGATTCCGGCAGCCCGCCATGTATTTCCCGAAAGGTGGCTCCACGCTACGCGGCATCAGTCATGCCGGCGAAATTATCTGGTCGCGCATTTACGTCCAGGATGAGTCCCTCCATATGGATCTCGGACGCGGCGCCGCCATTGATCTCCCCGCCGCCGAGACCGAACGGCGTTGGCAACTGAGTACCCCGCAGTGGCCTATCATGCATGCGGTCACCTACGGCGTCTCTCGCAATCAGCTGATGGCCAAACACAAAGCCAACCACATTCAGGTTGCCTACGCTACCGATGCCAAATCCGCCGACGCCTGCCTGCTTGCCAAAGCCGCTTTTGCTCGCGCCCTCGGCATTCATGTTAATATCTGCGGCACCCGCACCCGCACGAGCGCATGGGCAGACCGCTCTCCACCCTCCCTCACATGACTCACCCACCTACTCCCAGCACGCGCATCCAGAAGTAAATTCTTATCAGACAGCTGGCTATCAACCTCCCCCGCAGCAGGCTCCCGACATAGATAAGCGATGAGTTGATCCATAAGATAATTTTTTATTTGGGTATGGCGACGTGGGTAATGGCGCAAATCCTCAGTAATTTGGCGCAAGGTTTCAATGACAGCTGATTCCGGATTAGTTACAAAACAGATTCTCTTGCTCCAAATGCGCTCATAACTATCCCCCAAAAATTGGCGCAAATATTCAAGGGCTTCACAGTTACTGCAACCCATCACGTTATGAAAACCCAGATCACACTGCTCCTGTTGGCGGTTCTATGGGCCGCCGCCACTGGCCGCGCCGGACTCGTCGGTCAATGGACTTTTGAAAACGGCTCATTGGCCGACACCACGGGCAATTTCGAGGCCATGGTGCTCGAGGGCGATGCGGTGGTGGCTGACGGTGCATTGGATGTCAACGGTTTCGGTACGGATGCGACTGGTTGGGCACATGCCTCGGCGCTCCCGGGCAGCGTTCCGATTCAGAATAAGACGCTGGTGTCGTGGATCACGCTACAGGGGCTCAATGATGTGGCGGTCGCGGGTGCGGCGCTCTCGATTGACATGCAGGCTGGCGACCGGTTTGATGGGATTGTTTTTGGCGAGCGCAATGCCAACCGGTGGATGAATGGGAGTAGCGGGTTTCAGCGCACGCCGGCTGAGCAGTTTGATCAGATAGAATTTTCTGAGGAATCCACCGTTCCTAGTTCATCTGTCGTGAGGCTGGCTATTTCTTACGAGGGACTGGGGGGCGGGCGGGTGCGGATTACTGGGTATCGTAATAGCGAGGTGATGGGATCCTATGAGATCGCCAATTTTGCTACATGGGCGGCTGGGGAGTATGAAATGCTGTTGGGTCCGAGGCATTCGAATCCCGGGCCAATTGGCGCGCTGGATGCGTTGATTCACGAGGCGCGGCTGTATGACACGGCTCTCACGCAGCCGGAAATTCAGGCTCTGGAGCTTACCGTGAACACGGACTCGGATAGTGACGATTTGATGGACCAATGGGAACAGGCGACGGTTGGTAACTTGACCGACTTGAACGGCAAGGGTGCCGGCCCCGGACCGGGCGCTGGTACCGGCGATTTCGATGGCGACGGCCTCTTCGACAAAATTGAATTCACGGCCAACACCAGCCCGAAACTCGCGGATACCGACGGCGACACGCTGAGCGATGGGGCTGAGGTGAATGCCACGGCTGGCCCCCGTCCGGCTACTTCCCCGATTCGCGCTGACACTGATGGTGATGGGCTGAGCGATTTTGTTGAAACCAATGACGGGACGTTCAACGGTTTGGCTGACACGGGGACCAATCCGACCTTGGTGGACACGGACGGTGACAGCTACGGCGATGGGCTAGAAGTAAATAACTTTCAATCGAACCCACTCAATATCAATGAACCCACTCTAGCTCAATCGCTGACGGGTCATTGGATTTTCGAGGTGGGATCGGAGCTCAAAGATCTCAAGGGCAATTTCCCCGACATTGTCCTTGAGGGCGACGCGGTCATCGCGAATGGCTCACTCAACATCAATGGCAGCGGCACCATCGCGACTGGCTGGGCGCACACCGGAGCTGGCGGCCTGCCGATCGGCAGCAAAACGTTAGTTTCTTGGGTGACGCTCGAAGGTCTTGAAACTGTCGCTAAAGCTGGGGCTCCCATGGCGCTGGATTCGGCTGCCACTGACAAATTCGATGGCATCGTCTTCGCCGAGCGCAATGTGAACCGTTGGATGAACGGTAGCAGCGGGTTCCAGCGCACGCCGACTGAGCAGTTCGACCAAACCGCTCTCTCCGAGGAAACGGCCACCGGCACTCCACTCATGCTCGCGATTACCTATCAAGATCTCGGCGACGGGCAGGTCCAAATCACTGGGTATCGCAACGGCGAACCGATGGGTCAGTACGATATTAGCAATTTCGCCACCTGGGCCGCGGGCGAGCAGGAAGTCCTCTTTGGCCCGCGGCATACGTCTCCGGCGACCAATGGCGCGCTTGATGCGCTCGTTCATGAAGCGCGTCTCTACGGAAAGGCTGGCACGGCCGCAGAAATCCAGGCGTTGTTCACCGCAGGCCCGGTTCTCGGTACCGACGTCGACTCCGACACGCTGGCTGACGCGTGGGAGTCATCGTTTGCCGGCAACCTGACCAGCCTGAATGGCAAGGGCGTCGGCCCCGGCCCGGGAGCGGGTACGGGGGATTTCGACGGCGACGGGCTGCTCGACAAAGGTGAACAAACCCGCGGCACCAACCCGACGTTGGCCGACACCGACGGGGACACCCTGAGTGACGGCGCCGAAGTGGCTGGTGCCGGGGTGCGCCCACCGACCTCGCCGGTCAAGGCTGACACCGACGGCGACGGGCTGAACGATCTGGTCGAAACCAATGACGGGACTTTTGGGGGAGCCACGGACACCGGGACCAATCCGGTGCTCGCCGACACGGATGGTGATGGGTTCACGGATGCCTTTGAGGTGGGCTCTGCGGGTGCCGACCCGCTCAATCCGGCTAAGCCGGGGTTTGACGGAGCGTTGTTCGGTCACTGGACCTTTGAGGCGGGATCGGAGTTGAAGGACCTCACCGGTAATTTTTCCGACATTGTTCTTGAGGGCGATGCGGTCATTGCTAATGGAGCGCTCGACATCAATGGTAGTGGTACGACCTCGACCGGTTGGGCGCACTCGGGCGTCGGCGGCCTGCCGATCGGCAGTAAGACGTTGGTCTCTTGGATCACTCTGCAGGGACTCGAAGACGTGGCGAAAGCTGGGGCTCCGATGTCGCTGGACTCGGTGCTCACTGATAAATTTGATGGTATTGTTTTTGCCGAGCGGAACGTGAACCGGTGGATGAATGGCAGCAGTAATTTCTTCCGCTCGCCGCCGGAACAATTTGAGTTGGCGGAGTTGTCTGAGGAAACCGCTCCGATGTTGGATGGAACCAAGGTCATGCTGGCGATCACCTATCAGGACCTTGGCGGCGGGCAGGTTGAAATCACCGGGTATCGCAACGGCCAGCCGATGGGGACCTACAGCAGCGGCAGTTTTGCCACGTGGGGCGCGGGGGAGCAGGAGGTGCTCTTTGGGCCGCGGCACACGTCTCCGGCGACCAATGGTGCCCTCGATGCCCTCGTTCATGAAGCGCGCCTCTACGGAAAGGCCGGCACGGCTGCGGAGATCCTAGCCCTCTTCACTGCGGGGCCGGTCGGCGGTGAGGCGCTGGCCTTCACGGACATTGTGGTCAACCGCACGGCGGGTACAGTGGATGTAACGTGGGCCTCCAGACCCGGAAAGACCTATCGTTTGGAATATTCCGACACATTGGCGACATGGACCGAGGAAACCGACAACTATCCAACTGGCGGGGCCACCGGACCGCGGACGACCTACCGCTTTACCGGCATCCCGCCGGGAATAGTCACACGGTTCTTCAAAGCCATCGAGGAATGACCGGCGCCCGATCTCCCGAGCGCCTCGTCCGGAGCGCCCGCTCTCCGCTGGCTTGGCCCGTCGCGGGCCGGGGGTGGCGCGGGCTGTCATCGCTGCTATGGCTGCTCAGCGCCGTGCTCCTGCTTGGCGCTGGTGCCGCTCCGGCGTCCCCGGTCATCAGCGAGTTTTTGGCGTCCAGCGCCTCGGCCTACCCGGACGAGGATGGCGAGTTTCCCGACTGGATCGAGCTTCACAATCCGGATGCCGCTCCGGTCGACCTCGGCGGGTATTTCCTCACCGACAACGTCGGTCAGCGCACGAAGTGGCGATTGCCGACGGTGACGCTGCCCTCCGGCGGTTATCTGGTGGTTTTTGCGTCGGGAAAGAACCGGGCCGTGGCCGGTTCTCCGTTGCATACGAGTTTTAGTTTGTCAGCTGACGGCGAATACCTAGCGCTGGTGGCCGCGGATGGCGTCACTGTCGTCCATGAATTCGCGCCCACTTTTCCCAAGCAGTTTGCCGACGTTTCCTATGGCCGCGGTCTCAGTGCTGGAGTCATCACTACGGCTTCGCCTATTCTGACCGGCCATGCTGCGCGGTTCCTCGTTCCCAAGGCAGGCGCGCCGGAGGGCGACTGGCGTCTAACCGGTTTTGACGACAGCCGCTGGAACCAAGCTGCTACGGGTCTTGGTTTCGGTTACCCGGGATTTCCCATCGGTGCGGGCGGGGACTTGACCGCCGCCATGCGCACGGCGGTCCACGGATCCGTCTACGTGCGCCTTCCGTTTTCCATCGATACCCCGGCCGCGGTTGTCTCCATGACGCTGCGCATGAAGATCGATGACGGGTTCGTGGCCTATCTCAATGGACATCCCGTGGCCACCCAAAACGCGCCTACGCCCGCAGTCTACGACTCCTTGGCGACCACCGGGACGGAAGTCGAGCTGGGTGATGCCTTCGATTCTTATCCGATCAATTTTTCCGGGCATCTTCAGGCTGGCTCCAATATGCTCGCCATCCACGGCATGAACCTGACCCACAGCGGGTCCGACTTTCTGCTCATCCCAGAGCTCGATGTGCGCCTGCAGGACCTTTCTACTGGCAGGGTGGACGGCTACTTTGACACACCTACTCCTGGGGCGCCCAATGCCACCGCAATTCCCGGCTACATCAAAGACACGCAATTCAGTGTGACTCGTGGTTTTTTCAGCACGCCGTTTCCGCTGGAAATCACAAGCGAGACGCCCGGTGTGGAAATCCGATATACGACGGACGGCAGTACCCCCACGGAGAGCTACGGCCAGATCTACACCGGCCCGCTCACCATCGACAAAACCACCACCCTACAGGCGGCCGCATTCCGGTCCGGCTTCCGGCCGACCAACGTCGACACCCAGACGTATGTCTTTCTCGGTGATGTACAGCAGCAGGCGGTGCGCTCGATGTCTTACTGGGATTTCGGTATGGACCCGAACGTGGTCAATAAACCCGGAACGTTTACCGTCGCGCAGGCACTCGCTGACATCCCGACCGTCTCGATTGTGATGAAACCGGACGACTTGTTCGGCGCGACCGCGGGTATTTACACCCACGCCACGAAGGAGGCCGCGATAGATCCATTCTGGGAAAAAAAGTGCTCGGTAGAATATTTTTTCCATCCTGACTACCAGGGGATCTATCGCGTTGGCGACGGGTTTCAGATTGATGGAGGTATCGCCATCAGCGGAAATTATAGCCGTGGGACCCACAATCCGAAACATTCGTTTCGGCTGAAATTCAAACGCGAGCATGGTCCTACGAAGCTTGAGTTCCCGCTTTTTCCGACTTCTTCAGTCGATGAATACGACACCCTGACCATTCGCACCGGCCACAATCAGGGGTGGGCCACCAACATTGCGCAGACGGATATGTTACGTGACCAGCATTCGCGGGACATTCAAGGATTCGATCCGGCGCAGGCGGTTGCCGACGGCAATCATATCCATCTGTACCTCAACGGCCAGTATTGGGGGATTTATTTCCTCAGTGAGCGACCGGACGACGCTTTTGGGGCCGAGCACTATGGCGGAACCAAGGACGAGTATGACGCTTTTAAGGGGCTGAGCGCGGGTGGCTCGACGAGGGCGGAAATCATCGGAGGCAATCGCACCGCTTGGTCCGCCCTGTTTGCTCTGGCCGCCCAAGACCTCACCGATCCCGCGAAATATCAAGCTCTTCAGCAATACGTGGACATCGACCAGTTGATCGACTTCAACATCGGTGTCCTCTATCAGGGGGACTTGGACGGTCCGACCGGCTGGCTCAATGGCCCGCCGAATTCTCTCGAGCCAAAGAATTTTTACGCGATGCGTCGCCGCCATCCGGACGGTCGATTCCGGTTTTTCCGCTGGGACGCGGAATTTATCTTCGGCAGCGTGAGCGATGACGTCTCTGAGCGTCAGGGCACTGAGAACCCGGCTTACCTGCATTTTCGGCTGCGGCGGAATGCCGACTACAAGCGGCGGTTCGGTGATCGCGTGCATAAATATTTCTTCAATGGCGGTGCCTTTACGGTGGCGCGGCAGCAGCAGTTTTACCGCGATCGTGCGGCCCAGATCAACAAAGCGATGGTGGCTGAGTCGGCTCGCTGGGGTGATGCTAAGCGGGAGCCTCCGTTCACTCGCGACGTCCACTGGGTGAACGAAATCAACCGCGTCACAAATACCTGGATGCCCGGTCGCCACGCCGTGATTTTAAATCAGTTTCGGGTCGATGGGCTGTATCCGCGAGTGGTGGCGCCAGTTTTCCACGTGAATGGCGCGCCTCGTCATGGAGGGGTCATGGCACCCGGCGATGCGGTCACTCTGATCGCACCTGCTGGTACGATTTATTTCACTTCGGACGGAAGCGACCCGCGGGCAGTGGACGGCGGAGAGGTCCTGTGGTCGTCCACGGCCACCGCTGCCGCCGGTGCGCTGACTCTGCCCGTCACGACCACGCTGAAAGCGCGGGCGCTGGACAACGGCGTCTGGAGCGCACTAACCGAAGCCGTTTTTCTGCCTGGGGCGCAACCGGCCAGAGCCTCCGCTCTCGTGCTCTCGGAAATCGACTACCAGCCGGCGGCGCCCTCCGCCGGCGAGGCCGCCCAAGGGTATGACCAGCGCAAAGACTTTGAATTTATCGAACTGCTTAACACCAGCAGCGCGACCGTTGATCTCGCTGGCGTCGCCTTTACGGCCGGCATTCGGTTTCAATTCGACACCCAGTCGGTCCTCCATCACTTGCTACCGGGACAGCGGTTGGTTGTTGTCAAAAACCGGGAGGCGTTTTCCTTCCGTTATCCGGGTGTCGATCCTGCTCTGATCGCTGGCGAGTTTTCCCGGCGTCTCTCTGATCAGGGTGATGAACTCGCCCTGCGCGGAGCGGACGGCGCTGACATCGTCCGTTTTACCTACGACGACCAAGCGCCATGGCCTCGACCCGCTGCTGGGGGCGGTCATTCCCTGGTTCTTCTGCGTCCAGAGACCCTCCCTAACGCTGCTGATCCATCGAACTGGGGGACCAGTCTCGCCGGTCCGACTCCTGGCGGGGGCGACAACCGTCCACCCCCGGCGGCGCTACCACCGTTGGTCATCACGCAGGACGGAAACCAGATCACGCTTTCATGGAGTGGGGTCGGCCCGGTGCTGCAGCAGAGTTCGACGTTGGTGGGATGGACTGATGTACCTGGCGGGGTGTCCAGTCCGGTTATCCTCAGCCTTGCCCCCGACAGCCCTGCCAACTTCTACCGTCTTCGCGAGTGAGGGATTGAACGATATGGCCTCAGGTGGCCAGTATTCCGGAACGCATTTTTCATCAACACTCTATCTGATACATCTAACTTCCGATCTTACTCCTCGATGGCCTCGAAAATCCATCCGTTGCGGCGCGTTGTTCTCTTTGTTGTTCGTCCGGCAAATGTCATGAGTTGCATCCTCATCAGATTTCTTGCGCGCCTCCTTGATGGAGGATTTCGAGGCGAGCTGCCCGCCCTGCTGCAGGCTGTCTTACCGTCCCGCCGTTGGCCGCTTTTTCTGCTGTTGGCCTTGGCTGGAGCCGGGTGTAGGGAGATGCCGTCGGTACCAGCCGATTCGGGTGGACCGCCGCCCGTGGTGAGCGGGTCCGCTCTGCCGGGTATCCCGGGCTTTGATCCAAAATCCTTTGGTGGCCGGGAGCGGGCGATCATGGACTTAGTGCGTCCGGCCGACGATAAGGTGGCGTGGGAAAGCGAGGCCTTCAGCGAGGAGGCGACGAATCAGCTGAAGGCACTGGCGCATCAGCTGCAGGAGCCGGATGCGCTGTCCTTGGATACCCTTGCGGGGCTGGTGGCAAAGGATTTTTTGGCGGCGCCGCTAGTCCCTGAGCGTTTGCGTGAGGTGTATCGTGACGATGCGGTCATCGTGCGGCGTGGCGACGACCTGCCTTCGCCTGCCCTCGCCGGCGCAGAGGCCGCGGCGTTATTCGCCGGGCTGATGCGCCCGCATGCCGGTGCCGCCGACATCCACGTGGCTCTCAAGAATTTCCGCTTTGAGCAAAAAGACGGGTCGGCTACCACGACGGCGCTCTTTCAATCAAGCGGGCGAAAGACTGCGGGCATCACCCAGCAGAATGCCGTCTGGACCTGTCGCTGGTCGAGCGAGACTCCGCCACGGCTGCAATCCATCGCCGTTTCAGCCTATGAACAGGTCGAACCGGTGGCCACGTCCAGTCGGGAAGGCGGTCTGCATTTCGCTGATGCCTCGGCGGCGGTGCTGGGTGGAACAGAGTCGGCCCGAACCCAGCTGACCGCGGGAGCCGGCTCCTGGTCGTCACGAATCCAGAAGTTTTACAGTATCGACTCGACGGGGCATCAAGGCGTCGCTCTCGGAGATGCGAATGGCGACGGATTGGACGATATCTACGTGCTGCAGCAAGGTGGATTTCCTAATCGGCTCTATGTGCAAAACCCCGACGGCACGCTGCGGGATGTATCTGTCGAAGCCGGGGTCGACTGGATGGAATTGTCTCACGCTGCGCTCTTCGTCGATCTCGATAACGATGGGGATCAAGATCTCGCGATTTCGCAATCGAACGGGTTGCTCATCATGGAAAACCACGGCGGTCTGAAATTTACGACCCGTTATCGCGAGCCCGGCGCGGCGAATTATTTTTCGATGGCGGCGGCGGACTACGATGGGGACGGCGATCTCGACCTCTACGCCTGCGGGTACAGCCCGCGCAATCATGAGGAGTATGCCGACGGGGCGCGGGTGACTGTTCCGTTGCCATATCACGACTCTCGTAACGGCGGGCCCAACCAGCTCCTGCAAAACGACGGCGGCTGGAAATTCCAAGAGGCCACTGTGGCTGCTGGCTTGAACGAAAACAACGACCGGCACAGCTTCGCTGCGTCCTGGGAGGATTACGATAACGACGGTGATCTTGATCTTTACGTGGCCAACGATTTCGGGAGGAACAACTTGTACCAGAATCAGGGCCGCGGTGCGAACGGGCAAGTAACGTTCCGGGATGTTGCGGCGGCGGCGGGCGTGGAGGACATGTCGGCGGGCATGGGCGTCACATGGGGCGACTATAACCGTGATGGACTCATGGATTTTTACGTTAGTAATATGTTCTCGGCAGCGGGCAACCGGGTGGCCTACCAGCGCCAGTTCAAACCGGGTGCCGTTGAGGCATCGCTGTCCGGATTCCGCCGCCACGCTCGTGGTAACAGCTTGTTCCAGAACAACGGCGACGGTACTTTCTCTGATGTGAGTGTCGAAGCTGGGGTGACCATGGGCCGCTGGGCCTGGGGGGCGCAGTTTGCTGATCTCAACAATGACGGATGGGAGGACCTGTACGTGGCTAACGGGTACATCACGGGCGAAGCTAAGGATGATTTGTGAAGCTTCTTCTGGCGGCAGGTCGTGTCGCACTCTCCGGAAACTTCTCAAGCCGCGCCCGCGGATCTGCGGCATTACGAAGATTCATGGGAAGCCATTTACAACCTGATCGACGAAGGTTTTTCTTGGAGCGGTCATGAGCGCAACTGCACTTTTTTGAATACGAGGACTCCCGTCTTTGCCAATGTCTCCGCTGCTACGGGGTTGGACTTTCCTGATGACAGTCGCGCGGTGGCCATGGTCGACTGGGATCTCGACGGGCGCCTCGACATCTGGGTCACTAACCGCAACGCTCCGCGGGTCCGGTTTCTCCACAATCGCTCTCCCAGCGCCCACCATTACGTCATGTTCCGGCTGCAGGGGACGACCGCTAATCGCGATGCCATTGGCGCTCGGGTTGAACTGCACGGAGCTGACGGTAGTCGGCAAATCAGAACGCTCCACGCCGGTGACGGGTACCTCGCGCAGTCGAGTAAGTGGCTTCATTTCGGACTGGGAGAAGCCGCGGGCATCAGGGAAGCTACGGTGCGCTGGCCCGGGGGCGCGGTCGAGACGTTCCTCGGTGTGACCGCCGATTCCCGGCTGGTGTTGGTACAAGGCACCGGCCGGGCCACACCGTGGGCGGCGCCTCGGGGCGCGGTTACGCTCTCACCGGGACCACTGGGCCTCCCGAATCCGGGAGCCGATACACGCACTTGGATCTCTGGCCGCGTGCCGTTTCCCGCCGACAGCTACCGCGCGTGGGACAGCGCGGAAAAGCCACTCGACGCCTTTCAAGGGCGACCTCTCCTGATCAATCTGTGGTCGCGGACCTGCGCGCCATGTGTGGCGGAACTGGCCGACTGGAAAACCCGCGTTGATGCGCTCGCCGCGGCTGGCCTGACCATTCTGGCCCTGTGCGTTGATGAGGATGAGGCGGCGCGTGCCGGCGCGGCGAAGGACGCAAAAATCCTGCCGTTTGCCTCGGGTCTGGTCACCCCGCAAGTTATCACTGCCTTTGAGACCGTCAGTCGGGCCATGCTTGAAAGCCGCCAGCCGCTTCCGGTTCCGGTCAGCATTCTCTTGGATGCGAAGGGGCACACCGCCGCTCTTTACAAAGGTCGGCTGACGGCTGATCAGCTGTTGACCGATCTGGCCCTGCTCGAGGCGCCGCCGGAACATCAACGGGCCGCGTCTCTGCCGTTCTCTGGCCGCTGGGTGACATCGCCGCTGACCGCCAATCCGCGCCAGATCGTCGGTACATTGATGAAGGCCGGACGGACCAGTGACGCCCGGGACTACACCCTGCGCTGCCTCGATTCCCGCTCTCAGCTCCCTCTGTCGTCTTCTACCAAGGCCAGCTTGACCCTCTTTCTCGGGGATCTCGAGATCGATGACGGTCACCTCGAGAAGGCGGTTTCGATCTATCAGCAGCTCTTTGCCTTGGCCCCTGACGATCCGACGATCCATCGCGAAGTAGGCATCCGGCTCGTCACCAAACAGCGCGTGCAAGAGGCTATCCCGCATTTGGAAAAAGCCGTCTCCCTCGCACCATCGGATGCCAATGCGCGGTTGAATCTTGCCTCGCTCCTCCTCCGCGAAGGCATGAGCGATCAGGCCATCGAACACTTCCGCGAGCTGGCTTTTCAACTTCCACGAGCTGCACCGGTCCATTTTTATCTAGCTAG
>JALRGB010000654.1 GCA_023253575.1 Verrucomicrobiales bacterium | reverse complement strand
GGGGTCTCAACCAGCGCCGTGTTGGTGGTCGGGTCGCTGCCGGAAATCGTCGAACCAGCAGGAAATTCGGTGCGGGCGACCGCCCCGGTGGTTCCATTTCCTGTAACCATTAACGGGGTAGCCGACGCGGATGCCTCGGATTTTTTCCGCATCGCGGCGGTCAAAGGACAGAAGGTGTATCTTGATTGCGCGGCGCAGCGGATTGATGCCCCATTGCATGCGGTCCTCAGTGTGCGCGATCCGGCTGGAGTGGAAATCCAGCGAGCGCAGCGCACGCTCGACCGCGATCCAGTGACGGAATTTATACCGTCGGTTGATGGCGAGTACACCATTGAGCTGCATGACGCGACGTGGCGCGGTGGACCGGCTTTTGCTTACCGGCTGACGGTATCGACGGAGCAGGCGGCGGCGGTGCTGCCGTCGTCGACGCCACTGGCTGGAGCGCTGCTGGTGCCGACGTCAGGTGCGGCGGTGGATGAAGTTGAGCCGAACGACAACGCGGCAGCAGCCGTGCCGCTGGCGGTGCCGGTGGAGGTCGCGGGACGGCTGGACCGCGACTGGTATACTTTTTCCTGTGATGTAGCGCGTTCGCTGGTGGTGGAAGTGATCAGCCAGCGGGTGGGCGCACCTTCGGACCCGGTTATGGTGATCAGCAAGGTGGCCGCTGGGGCGGCGGCCGTGGTCGGTGAATTTGATGATGCCCTGGGGGCGGGAGGGACTGAGCGGTTCAGGCTTGGGACTCGTGATCCGGTGGCTCGGCTGGAGGCTGAAGCAGGTGTGACGTATCGGATTTTTATTATGGATCGATTTAATTCGGGCGCGCGTTACCGGCTGGTGGTGCGCGATCCGCGTCCTGATTTCCACGTGTTGGCGATGCCCGAGAGTCCGGTGACAGATGGCAAGGCCTTGATGCGATGGACAGTGGTGTTGCGCCGACAGGGCACGGCGGCGCTGGCGTTGGCGGTGGTGCGGGCCGATGGTTTTGACGAGACGGTGGTGATCCGGGCTGGGGGCCTGCCGACTGGAGTGACGGCGGCAGATTGTGTCATTCCTCCGGGGCAGTCGTCTGGTCTCATGGTTTTGCGCGCGGCGGCGGATGCGGCTCCGTGGACGGGGCCACTCATTTTGACGGCGGAAGCGGGGGCGGTGACGAGGCCCGTTCGCGAAGTGGTTTCGCGCTGGAGTGTGGCGGATGCGGCGGCTGAGCGAGTCGATCTGCGGCTGGGGGTGGACGGCCTGCGGATGGCGGTCATTGAGGCCGGCGGGTTGCCGCTGCAGACGCAGCTGGCCGACGATACCGCCATATTGGAAACCTCCCTTGGAGCCACCCTAGAAGTGCCGGTCCGTTTCGTTCGTGATGCCAGCCACAAAGGATTTAAAGGCGAATGGGAGGCGGCCCTCTGGGGGCTTCCCGGCCAGCGCGCCTGGCAGCCCGCAAAACCAGCGGCCGATGCCGCGGAAGCGAAACTCACCCTCAGCCTGACCAAAAAAGATGGGAATCAGTTTGTCCCGGGTACATGGACGCTGTTCGCCGCCACCCGCGGCACCGTCCAGTGGCAGCCAGATGATAAAGTGCCGGTTCGCGAATTGCGGGACGCCAGTTTTTCAACACCCGTGCGGGTGAAAATCGATTCCTCGCCGGTGGTGATATCGGCTCCGGACGAAAGTGTGGTTGGTTCTGGAGGCACGGTGCCGCTGGCGATCAAGCTTGATCGTCGGTTTGGGTTTGCTGAAGCGGTGGAGGTGTCGTTGCAGCTGCCGACGGGAGTGACCGCTTTGAAGGCGCCGGTGCTTTCGATGGCCAAAGATGTGGCTGACGGGGTGCTGGTGGTGGAGGCGGCAGCCGGTACGGCGGCTGGCCGCCATGAGTGCCGCATTGAGGCCAAGTGCCAGTGGAATGGCGAAGAGTTAATCTCTCGCCGGAACGTCATCATCGAGATCAAACCATGAAACTATTGTTTTTGTTCAGTCTGGCCGCCACGGCCTCCGCGGCCTTGCCGGTCGCCGATCTGAAGCGCGACACTCCGGTCGATTTTGCTAAAGACTTGTATCCAGTTTTGAAGAAGAATTGCCTGGCGTGCCACAATACGACCAAGGCCAAAGGCGGTTTGAATCTCGAGTCACCGGCGGCGATTTTGCAGGGGGGTGACACCGGGCCGGCGGCGGTGGCGGGCCGGAGTAGTGAGAGTCTGCTTTTTCAAACGGCTTCTCATCAGGAGGATCCGGTGATGCC
>JALRGB010000537.1 GCA_023253575.1 Verrucomicrobiales bacterium | reverse complement strand
CTAACGGAGGGACCCTCTTCCTCGATGAGATTGGCGACATGAGCCTTTCCGCCCAGGCCAAGGTACTCAGGGCCTTACAGGAACAGCGTATCGCCCGCGTAGGCGGGGACAAGGATATCCGCGTGGACGTCCGGGTGCTGGCCTCGCAAATGGTGACCAAGTCATGGTGGAATGGGCAACTCTCAATAGAAGCGGCGAGTTCATGTGGCCGAGGGACGCAGCAGCGAAAGCAGGTCAAGTTCGTCGCCGTGCGGTGCGCCATGAGCGGCTTCGAGGGGAGGGATCGGCGGGGACGGCGGGGACTGGGTTGGAGGAAGCGAGTTCGCCGGTCACGGCATGGTTTCCGGGGCAGGCGTGGCGTGATGCGGCGGCGTGTGCGGCCTTTTTGTCGGCGATGATGGTGATTACGGTAGTGGCTGGCGGTGCGCCGTTGGAGGCTCCGGCGGACGTCTCTGTGGCGGATCCATCGGCTCGGCCTGAGTGGTATTTTCTTTTCCTCTTCAGATTATTGCATCTCGAGATTTTCGCTGGATCGCGCCAATTTATTCCGGCGATGGTGTTGCCGGGGGCGGCGTTTGGATTTTTGATTTTGATGCCATTTTTGGCGCGCTGGAAGTTTGGTCACCGGGTGAATGTGTTTGCGGTGTGTGCGGGGGTGGCGGGGTATGGCTTATTGACGGCGTGGACGTGGGTGCACGACTGGCGTGATCCTGGGCAGCGGGCGGCGATGGTTCAGGCGAAGAAGGAGGCGACGCGTGCGCGTACGTTGGCGGTGAAGATGGATGGGTTGCCTTCCGGGGGCATGGCGGCCGTCCTAGCTGGGGATGCATACACGCAGGGGCCGAGGTTGTTTGCGCAGAAATGTGCTTCGTGCCATGCCTATGACGGACACAATGGACAAGGTCGACCGCTGGCCACGCCGGCCAGTGCTGCTGATCTGGCTGGGTTTGGGTCGCGTCAGTGGTTGAGCGAATTTCTTGATCCAGCGCACCTCGTCACCCCAAAATATTGGGGGGGGACGGGGTTTGTGAAACCGTCAGAGGGCGAAAAAGTGAGTAAAATGGTCACCTTTGTCACCGAGGACGTCGCGGGTTATTCGGCGGTCGAAAAGTCGCATCTGGAAAAAGTGGTATTGGCCTTGAGTGGGGAGGCTGGGTTGCCTGGGCAAGCGGCGGTTGATGCTCGCGATGCGACTTTGATTGAGGAAGGTCGCCGCCTGCTAGGGGAGGAGGGGCTGGCCTGTACTGACTGTCATGCCTGGCGCGAGGAAACGAGTGGGCGGCCTGTGCTCGACGGCTGGGGCAGTCGGCAGTGGATGATCGATTTTATTCATGATCCGGCGCATGATCGTTTTTATGGCACACGCAACGACCGGATGCCCTCGTATGGGGTCAAAGGGGAGCTGACGCCCGACCAGATAGGCATGATTGTTGACTGGCTGCGTGGGGATGCGCCCTGACCATGATCGAGAAGGGGTGCGGGGTTTTCCTTAGGAGAGTGCGTCAAAGCCGTTGCGCCGGCGCATCCGTCCACTATGTTCTGGGATGCGTGATGTGGCAGCAGCAGTTTTGATTGTCGCAGCCGTGGCGGTTTTCCGCCTGGCTGGTCCGCTGGCGGGTGGTGAAACTGCCTTGTTGCTGGCGAACATTTCTCCTTTGGCTGCGGTCGTTGTCGGTGGAGCGATTTACATGCCGCGGCGTGCGGCCTTTATGGTGCCCTTCGGGGCACTTTTTGTTTCCACGCTGGTGGTAAACGCGGTCCGGGGATGGCCGCTGATCAGTCCGTACACCGCGGTGGTGGCACTGTGTTTTGCCCTCGTCTTTGCACTGGCGTGGCTGGTGCGGGGGACGCGCCGCGTGTCGGCTGTTCTCGGTGTGACTGTCGCGGGGACCGTGATTTTTTATGTGTTGAGCAATACCGTGGCTTGGTTTTTTGAGCCGGCTTATGCCCCCTCGGCGGCAGGCTGGCTGCAGGCGCAGACCGTGGGGTTGCCCATCCCCGGAGCCCCGCCCGCTTGGTGGTTTTTTGCCAAATCTCTGGCCGGAGACTTGCTCTTTTCGTCCCTCATGATCGCCGTCTGTCACCCCCGGGCCCAGCGCGCCGCTGCACCCGAAACCGTGGTTCCCGTCGTTCCTGTTCTGGCTTCAGAGGTTTCAGTCGCCGAGTCGGGGGCTGTTTGCGCTCCCGAGGTTTACCCACACCCTGTTCATTCTTGATTTTCCGCTGCCTTCCTGGTTCCCTGTTCTTCTCATCCCATGCCTGTCCTCGCTGAATCCACCACTGATTTCTCGAAAACTGAGATCAATGCCGCGCTCACTGCCGAGCAAAAGAGGCATTTGCTGCGCGATATGATCCGGATCCGGGAATTTGAGACCGGCGCTTTTGAGCAGTATCAGAAGAAAAAAATGGGTGGGTTTCTTCATTTGTATATTGGTCAGGAGGCGGTGGCGGTGGGTTCGGTGTCGCTGATGGGTGATAATGACCATGTGATTACGGCTTATCGAGATCACGGGCATGCGCTGGCGGTTGGTATGGGCATGGACGAGTGCATGGCGGAGCTTTTTGGCAAGCGCACGGGTTGTTCAAAGGGCAAGGGTGGATCCATGCATTTTTTCGCTCCTGATAAAAACTATTGGGGGGGGCATGGTATTGTCGGTGGCCAGACTCCGCTGGGGCTGGGACTGGCTTTTGGTTTGAAATATAAGGGGTTGAAGGGGTGTTCGATGTGTTTTCTGGGTGATGGGGCGGTCAATCAGGGCGCTTACCATGAGTCGCTGAACCTTGCGGGGCTCTGGGACCTGCCGGTTATTTACGTCATTGAGAACAATGGATATTCGATGGGGACCAGCCAGAAACGATCCAGCGCCTTCAACACTTGTCTGGCGGAGCGGGCTGCTGGTTACGGCATTATCTGGGATGTGGTCCGCAACGGCTCTGATTTGTATGAAGTTCGTGAAGTCGTGGGTCGTGCTGTGGAACGCGCGCATGCGGAAAGCCGCCCCACCGTTCTTGAAATTGCCACTTATCGTTATGAAGGCCATTCGGTGGCTGACGCGAAGCACAACAAACAAACCTTACAGGAAGGGTACCGGACCAAGGACGAGATCGAGCATTATCGCAAAAACTTTGACCCCATCGGCAATTTCAGTGAGAAGCTGATCCAGGAAGGGGTGACGACGGAGGACGAGATCAAGGAGATCCGCAAAGCGGCGGTGGCGGAGACTCGGGCCTCGGTGACTTTTGCTGATCAGAGTGCGTTTCCCACGGCGGAGGACCTGCTGACGGATGTGTACAGTGAAGTTGACCACAACACGCTGGCCGGCCGGACGGGCCGTCATTTTTTCAACGACTAGACATGTGACTCTGGGCGGCGCGGGTGTGGTTGGGTTTTTTCCCTGCCGTCCGTGGCGCGAACGGGCTCGTAACGCGGGCTCTTTTGCGCTTTTTTCGCCCGGCCGACAATTTGATTCATTTTCCCATGCGCACTATTACTTACCGGCAGGCTCTGAACGAGGCCTTTGACGAAGAAATTCAACGCGACCCCAACGTCTTCCTGATTGGGGAGGAAGTGGCGGAGTATGATGGTGCTTATAAAGTGACTCAGGGGTTGTGGAAGAAGCACGGGGACAAGCGGGTGGTGGACTCACCCATCAGCGAATCCGGTTTTATTGGCATGGCGGTGGGTGCTTCCATGCTCGGATTGCGGCCGGTCTGTGAATTGATGTTTTGGAGTTTTTACACGGTGGCTTGGGACCAGATCGCGAACAATGCGGGCATGGTTCGTTACATGTCTGGCGGTTTGATCAACTGTCCGATCGTCATTCGGGGGCCGGCCAATGGCGGGACCAATGTGGGGGCGACTCATTCGCACACTCCGGAAAACATCATGGCCACTATTCCCGGGCTTAAAGTTGTCTGTCCGGCCACTGCTCGTGATGCGAAAGGCTTGATGAAGACTGCTATCCGCGACAATGACCCCGTGATGTTCATGGAAAATACCATGCTTTACGGCCTTGAGGGGGAGGTGCCGGATCCGGCCGACGGAGATTTTACTATCCCCTTGGGGGTGGCTGATTTGAAGCGCGAAGGGGTCGATGTGTCCTTGATCGCCCATGGTCGCTCGGTGTTGATTGCTCTCGAGGCGGCTGAAATTCTGTCGGCCGAGCACGGCATCGAATGTGATGTGTTGGACTTGCGGTCTATTCGTCCGCTCGATGAAGAGGCTATTCTCGAGACGGTGGCCAAAACGAGCCGGGTTGTCTTGGTGGACGAAAACAAACCGTTTTGCGGCGTCAGCGCGCAGATTGCGGCGCTCATTCAGGAAAAGGCCTTTGATGATCTGGATGCGCCGGTCCAGCGGGTGTGTTCGATTGATGCTCCGGCCATTTATAGCCCCCCGGTGGAAAAAGAACAGCTGCCGACGGCCCGGCGAGTGATCGACAAAGTGCTTTCGATCATTTAGCGGAAGCGTTTATGTTACCGGCTCGTGCTTTTTGTCCTGACGCTGTCTTGCTGCACCCGTTGGGGTCGCATGCGTGGTGGGTGCGTCTTCCGAATGGCCACGAGCTGGCTGGGGTCGTGCGGCGTGTTGATCGCGAAGCTGCTGTGGGGTTGGCGGCCGGCCAGCGGGTGACGTTGGAGGTGGCTCCGGCCGATTTCTCGCGCGGGCGCCTGCGTCTATCGTGGTTTGGAGAGGGGGCTGGTCCGTCGGCGGTCTGAGCGGGTGGCGGGTATTTTTTCTGTGGGGGGAGGCATGGCGAGCGTGAAACGGTAGGGGGTACGGGGTGTTGATTTTGTGTGCCCCATGGGTTGCCAAAAACGTGGGGCCGGGTTATGAACGGGGTGCCTCAACTCGTCCCCGAATTGTGGGCAGACCCATTTCACTCCATGAAGATCGCCCGGAGCATTCTTTTTAGTGTGGCCTTCGCGGCCGCTGCCCCTTCCCCCGTTCGCGCGCAGTTGGGCCTTGATTCGCTTGGGTTTCTTGAGCAGCTCGGCAGTGATGTTAAGATCGACACGGAAGACACGCAATACGATGCTGAAAAGGGGGCGATTGTGTGGAGCGGCAATGTGCATTTGCAATTGCAGGGCACGGAGATTTTTGCGGATCGGGCTGAGTTTGACACCAAGTTAGAGGAGATACGGGTGACGGGAAAGGTATCGATTTACCGCGAGGGGGTCTTGTATCGTGGGGAGCGTGCTACGTACCGGGTGCGCACGCAGGAGATTGATGCGGTGGAGATGCGTAGTGCCTTTGAGCCGGTTTTTTTTAGCACTGAGCAGTTGGACAGTGATCTTTCGGAGATTTCGGTGGTCAACACGATGAACACCGTTTTTACGACGGATGACAGTTCTGATCCGGACTGGTTTATCAAGGCGGAGAAGATCGAAATCTACCCGGAAGACAGGGTGGTATTTCATAGTCCCAAACTTTACGTGGGCAAAGTGCCGGTCTTGTGGTTGCCTTACATGTCGCAGCCATTGCAGGAGGACTTGGGTTATCAGTTTACGCCCGGCTACAGCAGTCAGTGGGGGGCTTATCTTCTCAATCGGTATGGCACGCTCTGGGGTGACCACTCCGTCGTGCAGTTCAATCTTGATGGCCGCAGTGAAAGGGGGATGGCCGGAGGGGTGGACATCCTGTCTCAGCGGTGGAGAGGAAATCCGAATTTTGGCAAGTTTCAGGCTTATTATGCCAACGATACGGATCCTGAGCAGTCAGCAGTCAACTCCAGTGCTGAAGACCGTTCCCAGCTCGACAGCGATCGTTATCGCCTCAATTTTCATCATCGTGTCTACCTGCCCGGGCCGGAAGAGAGCACGCTTTATGTTGATTTTGACATCAATAAAGTCAGCGATGAATTCTTCTACGAGGACTTTTTTCCCAGCGATTTCCGACTGGACCCCCAGCCTGACAACTTGATTACGCTGACCAAGCAGCATGAGCGTGGGGAGTTGAATGTATTGACGCGTTTTCAGGCGAATGATTTTTATCGCACGGACACGCGGCTTCCCGAAGTGGCGTTGGATCTGACGCGCCAACCGATTTTCAACACGGGTGCTTTTTATTGGGGTACGACTTCCTTTGGTATTTACGAAGATCAGCTGAGTGAACCGACGCGTCGCCGGGTGCGCGAGCAGGTGTCTGCGTTGGAGGACGATATCCGCTTGGCGGATGAATTCGCCGCAGAATTCGCCGACAACAGCGGGCGGCGCAGTCAGTTGGACACGGCCGTCGAAACGCAGGACCGCCAGACGTTGCTGGATGAGCTGCGCAGCCAGCTTGATCCGAGCGGGTTCAGCCGGCTCTACAGCTACCACGAGGCGCTGTATCCGATTGTTCTTGGCGGCGGAGCGGTGACCATCACGCCTAAACTCGGTGGTGGAGCGGCCAACTATTCTGGAGTGGACGGCCCGGAGCCGGACAATTCCACCCGTGCGATCTTTCATGCGGGTGTCGACGTCTCGACCAAGTTCTCCAAGTTTTACGATGACATCCGTGTTCCCAGTCTGGGGCTTGATGGGGTCCTGCACGTGGTCCAGCCGTATATGAGTTATTCTTATGTGGATGCGGACGAGTTGGGAGCTGGGTTTCGTCGAATTGACCGTCTGGTGCCGACGAACCGGCTCCGTCCATTAGATGTGCCACAGTTCACGGCGGTGGATGGACTGCAATCGTGGAACATTCTTCGGATGGGGGTCGAGAACCGCTTGCTCACGCGCCGCGGGGCGGCCAGTCATCCTTGGCTGACCAGCAACACGTATTTTGACACGTATTTGGAGGATCCCGAGTTTGATCGCGACACATCGAACTTGTTTGAGGAGATTGCGTGGTTTCCTCTGCCGTGGATGCGGATGAATCTGGGAGCGCAGCTGCCGATGTTGGGGGGAGATTATTCTTTCACGGAAGCGAATACGGGGGTGACATTGATGCCGACCCGGGACTTTGAATTTAACGTGAGCCATCGGTTTCTTCAGGACGATCCATTTTTCATTGATTCCAACCTGGTGGATCTGCGCACGTACATGCGATTGAACGAAAACTGGGGGTTGAGCAGTTTTCACCGGTATGAGTTTGAGGACAGCACCTTCGAAACGCAGCAATACACGGTGCATCGCGACTTAAACACTTGGACAGCGGCCTTGGGGTTGTTGTTGCGGGATAATCGGGGGGAACAAGAAACGGGAGTGGTCTTGTCACTGACATTGAAGGACTTCCCAAATCTGACGGTTCCACTTGGCATCGATGCTCTGGGGGGCGGTGACTGATCTGGTATTTTATGTCTGAACGAGGGGTCTGGCTGACGGCTTGGTAGGCAGCAATTCTCGTACGATCATCCTGTTTCCCATGGACACCTTATCGCCTGTCGCCCGCAAATTCATCCTTCATTGGGGTGAAATGGGGACGCGCTGGGGGTTAAACAGGACCGTGGCGCAGATTCATGCGCTGCTGTATCTGGCTGAAAAGCCGCTGCATGCGGAGCAAATCTGTGAACAGCTGGGGTTGGCGCGGTCGAACGTTAGCACGAGCCTGCGTGAATTGCAGAACTGGGGCATTGTTAAAATCGTGCATATGATGGGTGATCGGCGCGATCATTTTGAGTCGATTCACGATGTGTGGGAATTATTTCGAGTGATTGTGGCGGAGCGCAAGCGTCGGGAAATGGATCCGACGATCCATGTATTGCGTGAGTGTGTGGCCGAAGCGGAAGCAGGCGGGGGGGCGGATCCGGTCACGACCGAGCGTTTGCTGGCGATGAAAGATTTTTTTGAAGTGGCGGCTGATGGTTATGCTCATTTGAGCAAGTTGCCGCCCAAGTCGATCCGACGACTGGCTCGCATGGCGGATACGGTCGCCTCCTTAGTGGGCCGCCCGCGGGAGTGAACGTCCGTTGTGGCGGTGAGTGGCGTAAATTTTGCTGGCTACTCGTTATTCGTTCAGGCTCCCACCCAAGAGGGGCCTTTGCCGAACGAATTTTGAACAAATTTCCTAAAAAAACGACTGATCTAATCGTTCACATATTCATCATGACTTGTTCTTCAACTCCCTCCCTACTCCTCGGCTTAACGCTAGCCCTTACCGCTCCCACTTTTTTATCCTCCTGCGACACCAAAGCCAAAGAGGCGGCCTTGTTGGCCGGAGAGGAAGTTGCTTCGCTGCAGAAGGCAAATTCGCGTCTGGAAAATGACATGAAATTGCTTCGCGAGCAGAGTGAAACCCGCCACAACGAATTACTCAAGCAAAACGAGGAATTACAAAAAGAAGCGGATGCCGCCAAATCCCAGTTTGAAAAACTTCAGGATGACGCCGCTAAGGCGCAGAAGGAGCTGGATGAATACATGGCGAAATACAAACTTGGCTACCGGGCTAAACTCAAGGGCCAGTCACTGGCCACATTGAAGACGACGGAATCCGCGGCGTACCAGGCTGTCGTGCTTCGCGAAATCACGCCGACGGAAGTTTCCTTTACTCATAGCAATGGCGCGACCCGGGTAGCCATGGACAAATTGACTCCGGATCTGCAGCGCAAATTCTTGTATGACCCGGACGAGGTGAAGCGCCAAGAGGAGGCTCAGGCGGCTGCCGCAAACGATTGACTTCTTGATGGACAGGCAAAATGCCTCCGTCTGAAATCGACTAAGTGCTCTCATGATTCGTTCTTTCTTTGTTGAACGACGAGGACCCGATGAGAACAGATATTGTGATTGGAGGACTCTGAA
>JALRGB010000401.1 GCA_023253575.1 Verrucomicrobiales bacterium | reverse complement strand
GCCAGCTCGGCCCAGACTGCCACGAGGTTGTGGTGAGCGGTCAGGGAGCGAAATTCCCCGGGTGACGGATACAGTTGCATGAAGGAAACGGGCGAAGGAAATCAGGTGACAGATGGCCATGACGGGCGCATCCCGCCGCATGAGTAAACGACGAAACTGGCCGTCGGGCAAGGGCGGCCATGCCCTAGGCCTGATTCTTGTGCAAGTGGGCAGGAAATGAAAGTCGGGTGAGGGTGGCTCAGGGCACGGTCACGCGCACTCGTCCGAACAACGGCGAGCCATCGGTGACTGGAGTGGCGGCGCGCCAGACTTCGGTCAGCAGCAGAGTCGAGCGATCGATCGAGCTGGAGACGAGAACGCCATCCCGGGACCATTCCGTGGCGGTCAACGATGGCGACCACTCAGGCACGGCGGTGGCCTCATCGGCGGTCACTAGCCGTTGCATGGTGAGGGTCAAATAGTTGGCTGGGACGCCATTCACAGTGTGGGATGTGAGGCTCATGACGGGCAGGCGTGATTGATCCGGTGTCTGCGGGGTGCCGCCGAAGGCGTATTCCAGCACGGCACTGAGGCCGTCGGCATCGGTGTCGCCGAGCGGGTCGGTGACGGTGTAAGCGGTGGCCCATGCGTCGTAGGTCTGGCCGTCGCTGGTTCCTGGATTGCCATTCATGTCGAGGCTGGCGCGCCAGTTGGTGGGCAGGGTGTGATCTGGCTGGGACGATGGGGTTCGCAGCACCAGTGACCATCCGCCTTTGTCCGCTTGGACTGGCCATGGGGCCAGATCGGAATAGCGAAACTCTTGAATGGCGTCGCCCGCTCCGAAACTGACTTTCACGGTTTCGCCGGCATTGCTCAGGTTGTCGGCGGCGTCCCAGGCGCCGGTCGTCTGGATGCTGTTGCCGTAGCGGAGGGCGAAAGCGGTCTCGTTTTTCACGACGACGATTCGTTGGCCAGGAGCCAGACTGGTGAGGCGGCCGGATGAAAAATCGTAATCGACGCCCTTCGTGAGGCGCACATTGCGGAGGTCGAGGGTGAGGGCTGGGGAGATATTTTGGAGTTCGATGTATTCGAAATCGCCTTCGACAAAACCGGTGGCGGTTTCGGTGGGGCTGGGGTTGGCAGGGTGGTACATGATTTCGGTGACCATGAGGTGGGATTGGAGGATAGCGGTGTAATTCGAGCTGGTGGTGGTGAGCTGCAGCGGCTCACTCCAGTGGCTCCAGCGGCCGGTGGTGTCGCGATACCGGGCCCGCGCCCGGTAGGTGTGGCCGGACCGAAGGGCGACCGGAGGCACGGCCTGACTGGTGGCCGTCGCGGGCAGCGCCCCGCTGTCCCAGACGGCGGTGGCCTCGTAGATCCGGTCCGCGGCCGGATCATGCGCCGGAGCCGTGGGGTCAGTGATTTCGCCCACCCGCCACTGAATGGCGCCAGCGGTGCCGGGGCCCTGCGGATCACTGAAGGCACTCGCCGTGAAAACCAGACCGTCCACCGGATAGGCCGCCGCTCCAGCATACGTGATCACGGGCCTAGCCGGCAGTAGGCCGTTGTCCGGGCCGTCCGCTATCGCGTCTAAGTGCGCAGCCCGCCCGCCCGCCGGGACCGCAGGGTCGCCGTTAAATGGATCCGTCCAGCCGCTGAAAGCGAAATTTTTCATGTCCTGCGCTTTGAAGGGCGCACCGCCCACGTGATCGCCCTGCGCGCCGGTGGCCGGCCAGCGCAAGCGGTCGGCTGGCCAGAACGACTCCAATGGCGCGAGCGCGTCATCAATCATGTCGTCCAGCGGTCCACGTCCGGTGGCCGGGTCGCGATACCAGATGAGATCGCGCAATTCGCGGATGGCATTCCGGTGGTCGATTTTCATCGGCGAGCGGTCGATGAGCGGGAGTTTCCATGTAGGCGAGTCATTGATGGTGAATCGATTGTATAGAGAATTATGCACTACATCCCATCCGCTATTCCAGTTGGGTCCGAAGCTGGCATCCCAGTCATAGGGCATGTAGATGAGTTGTCCGAGTCCGTTGGTTCCTTCTTTCGGCTGGAAGTACCAGATGAGGTTTTTCACGCGGTGGCGGCCGGTGGGTTCGACGAATAAGTCGTAATGGCGGATGGCTTCTTGGACGGCGTTGTAGCGGTACCAGAGCGGCATGTCGAGGTATCGTTCCAGTTCTGACTGGGGTGTCGTTTGATGGACGTTGTAGCGGATGTTGTCGAAGTCTTCGGCGAATTCAGGGGCTCCGGGGGCCTGGTAGCGTTGGTCCATTTCCCCGTTTTGTTGCCAGTCGGTCAGTTTGTAAAAGTTCCCCTGCGGCAAGTTACGGGCGTCGAGAAAGTTTTTTCCTTCGGGCAATTCGAGCGCTTGGTAGAGTCCCCAGAAGTCGCCATTGGTGGCGTCATTTTCATTGGCATGGCGCACCACGCGGAAGTGGAGGTGGTGGGATTCGGGCATGGGGATGCCTTGTTGAGCCCAGAGTTTAGCTCCGACTTCGTAGACGAGTCCCCAGTCGTAATATCCTTTATTACCAAAGAGTTTGTTGAAGAGCATTTCTTCCCAGGGGCGAGCGTACGGCCGACCGGCTTCATCGGTGGCCTGAAATGGAGTGCCGTCAGGAAATTTGAATCGCATGTGTCTTTTGCCATTGCCCATGTACCGGCTGTTGCCTCCGCGCAGGCGCACCAGCGTGTGGTCGATGACTTGATCTCCGACGACGAGGGCGCCTTCGATGTTTTCGTAGTGGCGGGCCAGCAGGTTGTTCAGGTCGGCATTATTGGCGAACTGGTTGGTGCTGGTGTAGGCCAGCAGGGCGGTGTAATCGGCGGCGCGGGTGAGCCAGTGGTAGACCGGCAGGGTGGAGAGGGTATCGGGCGGGATGATGGTAGTGCCTTTGGTATAAACGGGCAGGGTGTCGTAGACGAAAAGGGCGAAGTTTTTGCGTGGATCGTTTTCGGCGGGCACGCGGACGGAGGCGCCAGCGAGGTCGGTGGCGGTGATCCGGTAGCGGACGAGGGCGCGGTGGGGTTGGGCGGGGATGAGAGCGGTGAAGACGCCATCGCCGGCGGTGTCACTTGGGAGCGAGCCGTCGTCGACCATGGGGGTGGACAACCAATTGGCGGCGTCTTCGAAGGCCGGGTTCGGTGGCAGCGGACGCCGGGGATTGGCCAGGATCTGGCTGTTGGTGAGCGGCAGGGTAGATGGGATAAAACTACCGGCGGGGCAGACTTGGTAGTGGACCTGAACGGGGCCTATGCCTTGAGCGTCGGCGATTTTGGCGGTCACGGTGATGGACTGCCATGATTTGGGCGAGGTGGGCGCATGGTTGATGGCGCGGACGACGGGCGGGGAAGTCAGCGACCAGACAGAGTTTTGGGCGCCCGGCGTGCCGGTGGCTTCGAGGGGTGTGCCCAGCGAAGCATCGAGGCAGAAATCCCACTGGTTGTAGGTGCTTGGATCGTCCTGTTCCGTGCGAATCTGCGGCGCTTTGGACCATCCTTGCAGGGCCAGCACGTTGGCGCCGGGCTTCAGCAAAGTGCCGGCCCGGGTCAGGACTAGTTCGCTCCAAGGATCATTGCCCCGCTCGTAAATCGCTGTGGTGTTGAAGGCAGGATCCGCGGGCGCTCCCGGAGGGAATCCAAAACGCACCACCTCCACTCCATTGATCCAGACAATGGCCGCATCATTGTGCATCACCCGCAGGAGAAGGGCGCGTGGAATGTCGCCGGAAACCGTGAATGTCTTGCGCAGAAACACACTGCGATACGCCGCATTAAAGGTCGATCCACTGAAGGTCGCCATGTCCGGCAGCTGCTTTTTCAACGTCACCCCGGCCTCGGGCAGGGTGGCCACTGGACTGTTGCTGTTGCGCTTGAACAAGCCAATCGGCAGGTCGGCCTCTTCCCAGTTTTTCTTGGTATCGACGGGGTCGATGACTTCCGTGAAATCGGTCGCGCGCCACGCCCCGATGGGTGATGACGCTTCGCTGACGCCGCGGCGGAAGCGCCAGCCAGGGCTGCCCGCCGCCACGTAACTGACGGCGGCAGGAGTGGCCGTGCTCGCACGCCAACTGCCGCCAGTGTCGTTGTCGGCCAGCGGATGAATCAGTTCGAGTGACGGTCCATCGCCGTTGGGCGGAACTGGCCAAGGCGCGGTCACGCCATAGGTGACTTTGTCCACGGTGTCGCCGTCAGCATTGCGCAATTCGATTTCTTCACCATCGCTGGAGAGACCGCCGGTCCACGGGCCGAGGGCGGCCACGCCGAAGAGGGCATCGATGGTAGCCGGATCTTCCGCCACCACTAGATACCCTCCCGAGGCAAGGGTCGTGCCGGCGGGGAAGACGAATTCAACGCCCCGCACGAGGCGCCAGCCATCCAGTGTGACGGCGGTAGGCAGGGGGTTATGGAGCTCGATGTATTCGGCGAGCTGGGTGTTGCGGGCCGGATTGTAGTTGATTTCGTTGATCCGTACTTCGAGTGGTTGGGATGCGACTGATCGTTCCACGATTTGCTCGAACGAGAGACCGGCTCGGTCGGTGACTCGAACGCGCAGGGTCAGCCGCTGACCGGCCAGATCGGACAAGCTGCGGGTGGCCAGCAGCTGATGGCCGACGATTTGGAAAAGTGCGTTATGAGTATCTCCGGCGCCTGCGACGAGGGAGTAGGTGATCTGGTCGTCTGGGTTGCCATCGGTGGTTTGCAGTCGTCCGGCGAATGACCCTTGTTGGAGAGTGGGGGCGAGGGTCGCTTCACTGAGGGAAACGGCGGTGGGGGGGAGTGGGGCGGGCCGCACGGTGAAGGTGACGGTGGCGGGCGCGGAGTCGGTGGTTCCGTCGCTGGCGATGTAGGTCATGCGGTCGGTTCCGCTGAAATTATTGGCGGGCGAGTAGGTGCGGGTCGGGCCGGTGCCGGTCACGGTGCCGTGGGCGGGGGGATCGACGATTGAGAAGACGAGGTTGGCCGCTGGGGTGTTGAGGTCGGTGGCGGCTAGGGTCACGGCGGTAGCGGTTTGGTAGGCCACGGTCACGTCGAGCGGCTGGGCTTGTGGCGCTGACGGGGCTACGGTCAGAGTGATGCTGGCGCTGCTTGTGCCGGCGGTATTGGTGGCTTGGAGTTGGTAGGTGGTCGTCTGCTGCGGGGTGACGGTGACGAATCCTGACGAGCCGGTGACGGCGCCGACGCCGCCGCTGAGGGTGAGGCTGAGTGGTCCGGCCTCGGGCGGGCTGGCGACTACCCAGCCAAGACGCAGGCTGGTGCCGCTGTAAATCGAGGTAGTGGTGCCGGGGAAGTGGGAAAAACTATCGATGCGAGGGATCTGGGGCACGGTATCCGGACCGGCGGCGGCGGTGTCGGCCAGCGCTTGGGCCGTGAGGGCGCCTTCCCAGACGCGAAATTCGTTATAGCTCCCGTTCAGGTTGTTATGGCTCGTGGTATTGGCGCGGCCCAACCAGTTGTTGACGTCGGTAAGGGTGGTCAGTGGGAGGCTGGTATTCACGGATCCGAGGGGCAGGCCATTTTTGAAATACCGCAATTGTGGGGTGGCTCCGTTGTTGCCTTCGGCGTCATAGACGACAGCGAAGTGGAACTGGGCGCCAGCGGTCGCTGGGTCGCTGATGTCAAGGCGGCTTTCGGATCCGTTGTCCCTGAAAATCATTCGCTTGCTGGCCTGACTGGAGGCGATTTGAGAAAAAACAGCGAGATATTCAGTGGCGGTGGACGCTCCGCCCGGTTCCGTCAATTCTCCGCCAGTGCCAGTGCCAAAATCAAAAATCCGCGCATTCGATTGCGAGCCGTTGATTGTGACCCATCCCTCAAGGGTGGCCTCCCGGAGCGGCGAGAGCAGTGAGTTCGGCAAATCAATGTAGGCGGCGGTGCCGGACGGGCCGCCCGCGAGCGAAACCTGCCCGGGATTTGCGCCGCCGGCCGGGGCGGCGATGCGGAGAAAGCCGGGGCCGCGGATGGTGCCGTCCCGGCCGCCGATGCTGTCCGTGACCACGGTGCCCGTCGCCTCGTTAAAACTCCAGCGGTGCCGCAACGAGGTCGGGGCCGGGGTATTGGCTCGCGCTTCCGCCGTGGTGCCGCTGGTTTTGTTGGTCAGTACCCACGTGGTGCTGGCGCTAGGAGTGACCCGGACACTGCCCGTCGCCGCCGCCAACGGTCCCACCTCCGGAGTGATCGTTATCTCGTCCCCAGCCGCTACGTTCCACGCTACCGTCACTTCCTGCCCAGGAAGAAAAACTGCCGGCGTCACCGTAAAGGCATTAATGCCCGCCACCACACTCGCCATCGACACCCCCCAGACCGCGCCCCCGAATCCGAGCCGACGCCCCAGTCCGCCCGTCCCACCCAAGCCCCGCGCCACTGCCCCGTCGTCCTTCGCGCTACTGCCCCTCGCTCCGCTAGTGGCCCCGCCAGCCTTCACGCCCAAAAGGCCACTCAGACTCGCCGCCGCCCGGCGGCCGTACCGATCCACCCACAGAATTAAAGCCAATGGAATCACACTCATACCTGCATCATACCCATGGAGCCACGGAGGAAACCACGACATTTTCTTCGAGAATGAGGTAAAAATAGTGTTCTATTATCCAGTATTAGGCCCAGAATTATTTTGGGTTGCTTAAATTTTCATAATGCAGAATATAATTCGACCGTACCGCTAGGGTACGATCATTCCCTCGTCATGAGCCCACGTCTTCTTTTGATCTGCCTGCTGAGTGGCGGGCTCCTTACCGCGTGTCAGAGCCTTCAGTCTGGCGGGGGCGGGCGGGGGCGCGGCAGTCTGGCGGGTAATGGCGGTTACAGTGATGGCAATTTTTACGGTGATCCGTCGATCCCAGCTCCGGCGGGCTACCCTCGGGAGGGACAAGAATTTGACACCGCGGATGGAGCGCCTTTCAGCGCCAATGACGCGTCGATGGGCGAAGTGGCGTCGGTTCGTCCGGTAAGCGGGTCGCCAGTGGCCGGACCGGAGGCTGATCCTTATGGTACGGCCTATGCGGGTTCGGGTTCATCGCGTGTGGGTTCGTCCTATGCGGGTTCATCGCGTGTGGGTTCATCTTACACGGGTCCGTCGCGAGCGGGTACGGTTTCATCGCGAGCGGGTGCCTCGCCTGCGCCATCGGAATCATCGTATGCGGGCGAGAATGGGGCGGAGCAGGCGGAGGTGAGGCCGTATGTTGAAAAACCTTCGGTGGTAGTGGCGGAGGCAAAGCCGAAATCATCTGGTGCGGCGAGTTCGAAGGCGGGGGCCTCGGGTTCGAAGAAAGCGGTCGCGAGTTCATCGGGAAAAAAGCAGGCCACGGTGGCGGCCACCGGGAGTGCCCGCAAAACAGGCGGGAAATCGGCTGGGAAAGAAGTGAAGACGGCATACAGCAAAACAGGGCAGGCGAGCGGGGGGAAAAAAGGAACGAAAGCGGGAAAAGCGAGTGTGGTTCGTGTGCATGAGGTGAAGCGTGGCGATTCGCTTTCCAAATTGGCGAGCCGTTACGGGGTGACGGTGGCGGCGTTGAAGAAGCGCAATAAACTGAGCAGCAGCATGATTGTGGTCGGCAAGCGGCTGACGATTGATTAGTCGAGAGAGAGTTTATCTGATTGTCCCCATGTCTGAAATCCATCATGAGCTGCCTGTCAGCGACACCGAGGCCGTCAAGCAGCTGCAAGCGGCTTATGCCGGGATGCGCGAGCAATTGTCGAAGGTTATTGTTGGTCAATCCGATGTGATTGAGCAGCTTCTGATTGCCATTTTTTGCCGCGGTCATGCGCTGTTGGTTGGGGTGCCCGGGCTGGCTAAGACGTTATTAGTTTCGACGGTTTCGAGGGTTTTGGATCTCAGTTTCAAGCGCATTCAATTCACGCCGGATTTGATGCCTTCGGACATTACGGGTACCGAAGTTTTGGAGGAGGATCACACCACGGGGCGGCGGATTTTCCGTTTTGTGCATGGTCCGATTTTCGCAAACATGGTGTTGGCAGACGAGATCAATCGGACCCCGCCTAAGACGCAGGCGGCGCTCTTGGAGGCGATGCAGGAGAAGCATGTGACGGTGGGCGAGAACACGCACGCTTTGCCGAATCCATTTTTTGTGCTGGCGACGCAGAATCCGATCGAGCAGGAAGGCACGTTTCCCTTGCCGGAAGCGCAGTTGGACCGCTTTATTTTTAATATCTTGGTCGATTATCCCACCGCGGCCGAAGAAGTGCAGATCATCAAGCAGGTGACGGGTACGTACAAAGCGGAGCTGGTTCCGTTGGTGAATGCGCGGCAGGTCGTGCAGTTGCAGGAAATCGTTCGGCGCGTGCCAGTGGCTGACCATGTGGTTGAGTATGCGGCCACGCTGGCTCGGGCCACCCGCCCGAAACAACCGGAAGCACCAGATTTTGTGAAGGAAATGGTCGGTTGGGGCGCGGGGCCGCGCGCGGGAATTTATCTGGTCACAGCAGCCAAGGCTCGGGCGTTGCTGCATGGCCGGTTTCATGCCACAACGGCCGATGTCACTGCGGTGGCTTTGCCAGTGCTTCGACACCGGGTATTGACGACGTTTAATGCAGAAGCGGCAGGAGTGACGAGCGATCAAATTGTGCGCATGCTCTTGGACCATTTGCAACCGAAGTCGGATTTGGTGATCTGATCGGTTATCATTCTGCTGCCTTGCTTTTTTTGTGTCTTCGACTCTGGCCAGCCTTCCGTACATGCGACTGCTCCCGCAGGAGACGGCATCGGTGGTGTCGCGTCTCGAGTTGCTAGCCCGCCGCAAAATGCAGGGGACGATGTCCGGTCGTCACACTTCTCCGAATAAAGGATTTTCGGTGATTTTTGCCGAGCACCGTCACTATACACCGGGCGATAACGTGCGGGATCTGGACTGGCGGGTGTACGGGAAAAACGACAGGTATTACATCAAGCAATACATCGAAGAAACGAATCTACGGACTACTATTGTCTTAGATTGTTCGGGATCAATGAGTTATACGGGAGAAATGGCCGCGCCGGTCGGCGGAAAAAAGCTGAGTAAGTACGAATACGCGCGGTATTTGGCGGCTGGTTTGAGCTACATGTTGGTCAAACAGCAGGATGCGGTGAGCCTCGTCACCTTCGACGCGAAGATTCGTCAGTTCATCAAGGCAGCGAGCCGGCCCAGTCAGGTGCGGCGGATTTTGGAGGAGCTGCATCAGACCGAGCCCGGCGGCGATACGGCATTGGCGGAGACGCTGCATGAAGTAGCGGACCGCATTCCGCGTCGTGGGTTGGTGATTTTGATCAGTGATCTGTTTGATGACCCGGAGAAAGTGGTGAAGGCGCTCCATCATTTTGCCTTCAACAATCATGAATTGGTATTGTTCCATGTCATGGCTGGGGAGGAACTGACGTTTCCGTTTCGTGATTTTAATGATTTTCGGGATTTAGAGATGGCTGACCGCACGTTGAGGATTGATCCGCGCAGTGTGCGGGCCGCTTATCTGGAGAAGGTGCGGGCGCATTTGCAGCTGGTGGAGCGGGCATGCGGTCAGTTGCAGGCTGACTATCATCCGGTTTCGACCGAGCAGCCCTATGCGGAGGCTTTGATGAACTACCTTTCGCGGCGCGGTCGGCGTCGATGAGAGTGGCTGTGGACGGGGTTGCTTGAACGGGGGGATGCAGCTTGACTGAGCAGGCTGGTTTTCACGGCCTTCCTTTTTATTTTATGAAGCGTCTTTTTGTCGTGGCGGGCGAAGTGAGTGGTGACACTCATGGGGCTGGGGTATTGGCCGAGGTGCGCGCTCGGCATCCGGGGGTGGAGGTGCACGGTCTGGGCGGGCCGCGACTGCGGGCGCTGGCGGGCGAGGGATTGGACGACTGGGTGGGCGAGGCCGCGGTGCTCGGAGCGTGGGAAGTCATCAAGCACTATGGATTTTTCCGACGGAAGTTTTATGAAACGCTGGCGCGGATTGATGCGCTCCAGCCAGAGGTGGTCCTGCTCATTGATTACCCCGGTTTTAATCTGCGGCTGGCCAAAAAATTGCAGAAACTCCGCCCAGCCGTCAAAATCATCTATTACATCAGCCCGCAAGTGTGGGCCTGGCATCAGTCACGCATTCCGAAAATGGCGCAATGGCTGGACCTCATGATCTGCATTTTTCCCTTTGAGGCGCCACTGTACAATGCTTCCGGCCTGCCAACCGAGTTCGGCGGCCATCCCCTCACGGATTATCTGGCCATCAAAAAAACCGGTGCCCCTCGGGAACCGGATCTGGTGGCCTTGCTGCCGGGTAGTCGCGAACGCGAAATCGCCGCCCTTTGGCCCATCATGCTTCAAACCGCCGCCCGCCTCCGCCAGTCGCACCCCGAAATGCGCTTCGCGACCGCCGCCGTCAACGACCGGCTGGCCGCGCGCATGCACGATCTCGCCGGTGGGTTTCCGGTCGAAATCGGACGCGGCAATGCGCACGACCTCATGCAGCGCGCGTCAGCCGGATTGGTGGCCAGCGGCACCGCCACCCTAGAGGCCGCCTACTTCGGGCTGCCTCACGCCCTGATCTATAAAGTCGCCTGGCTCACGTACGAGATCGGCCGACGCGTTGTCAAAGTGCCTCACCTCGGGATCGTGAATATCCTCGCCGGCCGCGAAGTCGTTCGGGAATTCATCCAGCATGCCGCCACCCCAGAACCGCTGGCTTCCGAATTGTCCCGGCTGCTCGATGACCCGGTGGCCCAGAAAACACTGCAGGACGAAATGTCCGCCGTGGTGGATACCCTCGGTCAGGGCGGTGCCTACGCCCGGACCGCCCGGTTGGTGTGCAGCCAGATCAAGGATTGACGGTCAGGCACGCGCGCCAGAGTGCCGTTGTTTCGTATCCGGATCTTTCGTATCCGGGTCTTCTGTAGCCGTGGGTCGCTGACCCCGGTCGCGGCGCCGAACGTTTCTCCGAACGATTTTTTGAGCACGGGGCTGGGGACGGGATTCGAAAAAGTGCGTTCGTGGACTGCGTTTGAGGG
>JALRGB010000378.1 GCA_023253575.1 Verrucomicrobiales bacterium | reverse complement strand
ATGGGAACGGCTTGAGCGGCAGCTTTTTCGGTGACCTGCACGCTGAGGCGGCCGGCGATCTGAGCAATGAGGCGCACGAGTGGTGGGGCGCCGTGGGTGATGATGCCTTTCTGGGCGACGAACCGGGCGGCTTCCGAGACGGCGGAGGCAAGGGCGACCCGCACGGCGTAATAACCATGGCGACGCGGGTCGCGGGTTTCGCCCACGCCACCGAGGGCCAAGACCTCGAGACAAGCGAGTTTGGTCAGCGGATCGCGGACTTTTTCGCCTTCGCTGCGGGCGATGTCGGCGATCGACCTGAGCATAATGACCAGTGAGAGCGGGAGCTCGAGGGCGAGGGCGGGCAAGCCGAAGGCGCCGCCGGCGGCGCCGCTGAGGCCGGAAAACAGCTTGTGAGTGAAGTGGGAGGCGGAAGATGGGGTGTCCTGACGCAGCGTGAGGACGGCGGCATCCAGCGCCCTGGAAAGCGCAGCTTCGGTGGCCATGGTGACTTTTTCCGACCATCCGGGCGGCAGCAAGGTCATGGCTTGCGCCACGGGCTCGCCGAGGACACCGGTGGCTTTGGCGGCGAAGCTGGGTTCTTCGAGCAGGGCGAAAGCGCGTTCGAGGGTGCGTTGGTCGTCAGCTTCGAGAAGGATCATGCCGGAAGTGCTGCCAGAGGTGGAGTGGCTGCGGGGGACTGCGCTGCGAGATTGGAAGGGGGTGCGGGGCGGAAGAGTGAAAAATGGGAGAGATTGGGAGGGTGAAAGTCGGGAGGAGGTGAGCGGCGGCCGGGTGGCCGCCGTTTGGGTGTGAAGGATGGTGCGGCGCGGATGTGCCGGCTGAGACGGGAGCGATTACGCAAAAAGTTCGCCATCGCGGAAGAACCGCTTTAATTCGGCAGCGGCGGCTTCCGGGCTATCACTGGCGTGGCAGACATTGACCATTTGGTCGACTCCGAGGTCGCCGCGGATGGTACCTTTTTCGGCGACGCGCGAGTCGGTGGGGCCGAGCAGCTCACGCACGCGGCTGATGACGTTTTCGCCTTCGACGGCGACGGCCACGACGGGGCTGCTTTGCATGAAGGCGACGATTTCCGGGAAGAACGGCCGGTCTGCGATGTGGGAGTAGTGTTCTTTGAGGACGCTTTCGTCAAGATTCATCATTTTGACGCCACGCAGGCGAAAACCGGCGGCTTCGAAGCGGCTGAGCACGCTGCCGACGAGGTTTTTGGTGACGCAATCAGGTTTGCAGAGAATAAGGGTAGTTTCCTTGGGCATGATGGTTGTGGATGAACGCTGAATGAGATGGGAGGCCGGATTTACGGCAGACGACAGTCTGCGGCAGTCCGGCAGGGATGAAAGGGGGATGTCTCTTAGCGGTAAAGCGGCTTGAGGCAAGGAATTCACTTAAAAAGCGGTCGGGCCGAGGTGATTTTAACCTCAAAAGAAAACTGAGCCACCACTCTCCGACACAGCGCCACGACCTAAGCCCTCGTCGGGAAGTTCACTTACCTGTCAATCACTGATCCGACTCTGTCGGTTAGCGGCACTGTAGGGGCGAAACCCAAGCCGTGAAATTCTAGGCCCAAGACCTCGGCCAGTAACCAGTCTTTGATCCCGCCCTTACAGGGCTTGTCACTGTTTTACGGCCTAAACCCAAGGCGATGCCTTGGGCTTTCACATGGTGCCCCGTTGGGGCTGGGAAGGCGTGGTTCGTCGCGCGGACTCTGGGAGGTGGGAGGGATGGCGTGCCTCAACGTGGGGGACCGCCGAAGGGCGGGCCGCCGCCACCGAAGTCCCAGCGTGGGGTTTCGCTCGCTTTTTGCTGGGCTTCGGGCGAGAGATTACCGGCGGCCCATTGGCTGGCGGCATCGGCATTGGTGGCGCGCCAGCGTTGGACGACCTCGATCTGGGCTTTTTCGCGTTGTTGTTCATTGCCGATGGCTGACGTCCATGTAATGGCGTCTTCCGGATTTTCGCGGGCGATGCTGCGGCTGAAGGAGCTGATGGATTCGTCCTTCTTTGGGCCTGCGGTCATGGCATTGAGGGTTTCGCTGGCGGCGGTGGGGTCACTGCGACCCCATTCACGAAAGACCCGACCATAGGCTTCGTTTTGGGCAGTACCGGCGGGCAGGGTTTCGGCCCACGAGGCGGCGGCTTTAGGGTCTTTTTCGGCGTATTGGCGGGCTACGCTGCTGACGGCGTCTTTAGCATAATCGGCGCTGGCGTGTTCCTTGATCCAGGCGGCGGCCTGCGCCGGATCCTGACGGGTGAATTGGTCGGCAACGCGTTGCAGGGCGCTGGATTTCATGGACGGGTCATTCAGGCCGAGAGCCCAGTCGGCGGCGGAGGTGATGCCATCCTTGATTTTTTGTTCGGCCAGAACCTCGACGTAGGCGCCCCGGTCTTTTTCCGGCAGCGACATGATATAGGCCGAGGCCGAATTAAAATCACTGCGGGCCAGACCGGTGACGAGGGCGCGGTCAAGAATCCAGCGGTTCTCGGGAGTGCCGTTTTCACTAAGCCACTTTTTGGCTGCTTCTGGATCGCTGCTGGCAAATCCGGCGAGAGTGGCCGCGCTGTTAAACATACCGTCGCGTCCGCCGATTTCCTTCATCGCGGTCAGCGCTTTCGCCCCATCGAGAGACCCCCATTGATAGGTGAGCATCGGGAGAAAACGCATGGATTCAAAGCCGGTGATGGTTTCCCGTACGGTTTTGAAGGCGGCATCGGCGTTGTCGACCGACAATTCCTTGATCAACTGCGCGAAGTTCATCATCGATTTGACTGGATCCGTCTCACGAAGCGCCTCGCGGACGGCTTCGGACATTTTCGATGATGAAATCGTCCCATCGGCGTCGCGGAAGCGGGCGGCCCAAGCGGCCGGGTCTTCGGCCAAGGCGGCGGCTCGGTCAGCGGCCGCGGTGGCGGCTGAGCGGGCGGTCGTTGGGGCGGGCGGTGGAGTGACGACGGTGGCGGCACCGGTGGTGGCGGAGCCGGAGCCCGCGGGCTGGATGCTGAACCGGCCGACAGCGAAGGCGCCGGCGGCGAGGACCAGCCAGAGGCCGTGGATAAGAAGAGACGATTTCATGAGCGCACGATGGGTTACGGTCAATATGACATCGCAGGATGCTGCGGTGTTCAACAGAAATGGGTCTTAGTTACCCTGTTGGTTGGGGTTGGGGCGGGGCCGGGACTCTCCGCGCGCTTGGCGGGCGGCTTGGGCGGCTTGGCGTTCGGTTGGGTTCAGACGCCCATCGCCATCGGTGTCAAAAGCCTGCATTTTTTGAGGGAGCGGTCTGGCGGCGGCTGGGCTTTTTTTCCCGGTTCCTGGTGGTTTTGGGGTTCCTGCGCCGGCGAGTTTTTTACGCACTGGGCCTTGCAGGTTTTTGCGGGCGGCGTCGCGGGCGGCTTGCTTCTCGCTGGCGGACAGCGTGCCATCTTTGTCAGCGTCAAAGCGTTCCAGCATTTTTGCTTTGCGTCCGGCCTCGGCAGCTTGTTTTTCCTCGGGATTCAGAGTGCCATCTTTATCGGTATCAAAACGCTCTAGCATTTTTTTCCGACCTTGCTCGCGGGCGGCGTTGCGTTCGGCGGCGGAGACTTTGCCATCGGTATTGGCATCGTTGGTGGCAGGCGCGGTGGGCGTGGCGGGCGCGGTGGGTGTGGCGGGTGCGGCGGGTGCGGCGGGTGCGGCGGGTGCGG
>JALRGB010000376.1 GCA_023253575.1 Verrucomicrobiales bacterium | reverse complement strand
GGCGCAGGTAGTCGCTGCCCCGCATCCCGCTCAGGCCGCCGCCCTTGATCAGCACGGCCGCCGCCCCCTGGTCCACCAGGACCGCCGCGGCCTGCTCCATGGCTGCCGCATCGTCGATGGGGAGACCACTCAGCAGGCTGGCCTCGTGAATGTTGGGGGTGATCAGCTCCGCCCGGCCGCTGGCCTTGTCTCACAGCGCAGGCTCACCGTCACCGTCACCCTCGCGACGCGTTCCGGCGGGCCGGCCGGCTCTGGCGCGGCGGATGCGTGGCCCGGCACAGTTCGCACGTCGTCCCGTCGCACCCGCGAGCTGAGCAATATTCGCGCCCATAAAAAATGATTTGCAGATGCAGCCGGTTCCAAAGCTCACGAGGAAACAGCTTTTTTAAATCCCGCTCGGTCTGGGCCACGTTTCTGGCTTCGCTCAGCCGCCATCGACGCGCCAGCCGGTGAATATGGGTATCGACAGGAAAGGCCGGAACCCCAAAGGCTTGGGCCATGACCACCGAAGCCGTCTTGTGTCCGACTCCTGGTAGGGCCTCCAGCTCGGCAAATGTTTTTGGAACCTCTCCACCATGGCGTTCGACTATCAGTCGCGATAATTCCTTGATGGCTTTTGCTTTCTGCGGGCTGAGACCGCAGGGTCGGATGATCGCCTGGATTGTTTCCACCGGCTGGGCAGCCATGGCTTCGGGGGTATCCGCCAACGCGAAAAGGGCCGGAGTCACCTGATTGACGCGCTTGTCCGTGCACTGTGCGGAAAGCAGGACCGCAATCAGCAGAGTGAACGGGTCGCGATGGTCGAGCGGAATAGGAGTTTCCGGATACAGCTCCTGCAACCTCCGGGCCACGAGGTCCGCCCGTTGCTGTCGCGTCATCCGGCGGAAAATAATTGGGTCCTCATGGGAGAGAAAGTGCCGCGTGTCCTCAACGGCGGGATGGGCGGGCCGTGGCCTTGGCCACGAGACGCTTGCGGTTGATGCTGGTCAACATCGCACGGACATGAGGATGCGCGCTGCGCTGCGCCATGACTTCGCGACTCCTTGAATAACTGCCCCATTTGAGAATCTCGATTTCCACCGTACGCGCCCCCCAAGCCTTGATGCCCGCCTTGGTCGGCTGGTAAATGTCAATCGTGCGCGTCCCAACCAGAGCGCTGCCGTAATCATCAATCCGGTACGTGTACGGCTGTCCGGTAATGCGGAACAACGTGCCCACCGGAAAAACTGACCAATCAGCCGCCGCACTCCGCACATTGTCATAACGCAATTCCGTCCCAAAGGCCGTCTTGCGGCCGTACTTCAAACTGTCGGCCTCGACATGCGAATACGCCGTGGTCTTGACCACCGCAAACAAACTGCCGTTTTTCTTGAAAAACCCGGGATGAGGCGAAGTGCGCACCAAACACGCCTTGTCCACTCCAGGCTTGGCCAACGAAACCGGCGGATACACCCGCGATCTGGCGCTCGCGGTGGCTTGGGAGCCCGTCGCACAGCTGCTCAAAGAACAAACCGTGCACATGCTGATAAATGCGGCCAAGCGGCTGAGTGAAATCATCCGTAAATCAAATGGGTGGTGGGAGGGGATGAGTTTTTCACTCGTCCGTGCGCTTGGCCAGTAAAAAAACACTCTCGCACGCCCTAAGAACACCGCTTTTAAGCGATTTTCCACAAATTAAGAGAATTTTTAGACAATTAACACCCCCTTCACCCGACGAGGGTGACTGAGCGCGCCGGCGCCATGGCCAAGCTGGGAGCGCCGGAAAGCAGCGGCATCTCGGCGGCC
>JALRGB010000345.1 GCA_023253575.1 Verrucomicrobiales bacterium | reverse complement strand
TCGGCGCCAACGGCGCGGCACGTTGAGTACCCAGCGTACAAAGCTCAGCGTCAAGAAATGCCGGAGGACTTGGTCATGGCTATTCCCGTCATCAAACGTCTGTGCGAGGCCTTTAACATCCCCGTGCTCAGTCAGGACGGCTACGAGGCCGATGATATTATTGGCACCCTAGCTCGGCGGGCCGAGAGTTTGCCTGGGACCACTACCTTCATGGTGACTCCGGACAAGGATTTTGGTCAGCTCGTGGGGCCGCAAACAATGATTTACAAGCCGGGTAATGCCGGTGCATCAGCCGAAATTCTGGGGGTGCCGGAAATCTGCGCCCGCTGGGAGGTCGAGAAGCCGGCGCAAGTCATCGACATTCTTGGCTTGATGGGTGATGCCTCGGATAACATTCCGGGTATTCCAGGGATTGGGGAGAAAACAGCCAAATCGCTCATAAAGCAGTTTCATTCGGTGGAAAACCTTCTGGAGCACACGGCGGAACTAAAGGGGAAACAAAAGGAAAAGGTCGAACAGAATGCTGAGCTGGCGCGGCTTTCCAAAAAGCTGGCCACGATCGATGTCGCGGTGCCGATTGACATTTTGATTGATGATTTGGCGGTGCGTCCGCTTGATGAGGCTAAAACGCGCGCCTTGCTAGTGGAGTTTGAATTTAATGCGCTTGGGCGGCGGCTTTTTGGGGATGAATTTAAAGCGGGGCGTGGCGGTGCGGGCGCGGTGGCGGCGGTTGGTGAGGGCGATGGAGGGGGAGTGGTGCCGCTGCCGGAGGCGGAGCCATTGCGCACGATTCGGGACGTCGACCATGAGTATCATCTGGTGCGCACGCCGGAGGAGCGGGCTGGGCTGTTGGCGCAGCTGGCGGCGCAGCCGGCTTATTGTTTCGATGTTGAGACGACCTCTCTTGACGAGAAGACGTGTGATCTGGTGGGGCTAGCGTTTTCGTGGGGAGCTCATACTGGCTGGTATGTTCCTTTGCCGGCGGGAACGGCTGGGCGGGCGGTGCTGGAGGAATTTCGCGGTGTCTTGACGGCTCCTGGAGTGGAGAAAATCGGACATAATTTGAAGTTTGACCTGAGTGTCTTGGGCTGGCATCGGCTGACGCCGGTAGGACCGTTTTTCGACACCATGTTGGCGCATGCTTTAATTGAGCCGGACCAGCGGCATGGCATGGATTTTCTGAGTGAAATTTACCTTCGGTATACGCCGGTGCCGATTACGGCGTTGTTAGGGGCGAAGGCGGTGGGTGGGCAGGGCGATCTTTTTGGTGGCCAGCTGACGATGGCGGACGTCTCGGAGAAGGAGTTGGAAAAAGTGGCGGAATATGCGGCGGAGGACGCGGATGTGACGTGGCAATTGGCGGCTCGGCTGCGTCCGTTGCTGGTCGACAAAGGGTTGGAGCGCGTGTTCAACGAGATTGAGGCGCCGCTGCTTCCGGTGCTGGTCGAGGTTGAGCGCGCTGGCATGCTGGTCGATGTGCCGATTCTCAAAGCGATGAGCCAGGAACTGGCCAAGCAGATTGCCCAGCTGGAAAAAGAAATCCAGACGATGGCCGGCGGTACCTTCAATTTGAATTCCCCCAAGCAACTGGGAGAAGTGCTTTTCAATCGATTGCATCTTTCCGACAAGCCTAAAAAAACGAAGACTGGTCAGTTTCAGACTAATGAAGAGGTGCTGGCCGAGTTGGAACACAGCCACCCTATCATTGCGAAAATCCTCGATTATCGTGAAGCCTCTAAATTGCGGAGCACATATGTCGATGCGTTGCCTCAGGCTGTGTTTCCTGACACGGGCCGGGTTCACACCACCTTTCTCCAGCTTCTGACCGCCACTGGTCGGCTCTCGTCGAACAATCCCAACCTGCAAAACATCCCGATTCGCACCCCGATGGGGCGTGAAATCAGACGTGCCTTCATTGCTCCCCCCGGCTATGAATTGTTCTCGGCGGACTATTCGCAAATCGAGTTGCGCATCATGGCTGCCCTCAGTGGCGATGCGGCTTTGCGCGAGGCCTTTATCGGCGGGCATGACGTCCATGCCGCCACCGCCAGCCGAGTCTATGGCGTGCCGATGGATCAATTGCTGCCCGAAATGAGGCGCACTGCCAAAATGGTTAATTTTGGCATCATCTATGGCATTTCTGCTTTTGGGCTGGCTCAGAGGCTCGGTATCCCCCGGGAACAAGCGAGAAGTTTGATTGAGAATTACTTCCAGCAATACCCTGGGATCAAGAGGTACATGGACGCCACCATCGCTGGGGCGCGACAGACAGGATTTGTGGAAACCCTCTGCGGCCGCCGCCGCTACCTGCGCGATATCGGTTCAGCCAATCAAACCGTGCGTTCGGCCGCTGAACGCACCGCCATCAACACTCCGATTCAGGGGAGCGCTGCCGATATGATCAAGCTGGCCATGGTGCGGATCGACACATCGCTGCGCGCGCGGGGTCTCCGCTCCCGCATGATCCTCCAAGTGCATGATGAACTTGTTTTTGAGGTTCCGATCGAGGAAAAAGAAACCATTCGGCCGCTAGTCCTCGAGGCCATGAATGGAGCGCTGCCACTGGAGGGCGTGCCGGTGCTCGTGGAATGCGGATTTGGCGCCAACTGGCTGGAGGCTCATTGACGCGCTGTCTGCTCTGGCCGCCTGCGCTTACACTTGCACACGTTCGATGACGGCCCCGAGCTGGGTCAATTTTTCATCGATGTGTTCGTAGCCGCGGTCGATGTGGTAGACGCGATTGATTTCGGTGGATCCTTCGGCGCGCAA
>JALRGB010000273.1 GCA_023253575.1 Verrucomicrobiales bacterium | reverse complement strand
GGAGGAGGAATCTTTGGCCGGGGATGGGGTGGAAGCCGCGGGTTCGAAGGCGACGGCGCCGGCGTCTGGGACGGTGGCGGCGGCGGGGCTGCCGGTGGCGGAATCAGCGCGGACCGAGGGATACAAGCGGCTACTTTTTCTGAGGGTGGATTTCCCGGATTTTCCGGGCGAGCAGGCGACGATACCGTTGGCGGAGGCGCAGACGTTATTGGGGGACATGCGCAATTATGCGTTGTTGATGTCGTATGGATTGCATGGGATTGCGCCGATTGGCCCGGGTGGTTCAGCGGTCACGCCGGTATTGCGGATGGGGATGAATTCGTCGAGTTACGACAACGAAGGGTTGTCGCGGCTGTATCCTGAGGCGCGGGCGAAGGCGGCGGCGGCGGGCATTGATCTATCGAAATTTGATTATGATGGAGTCTTCACCAAAGGTCGGCCGGCGGCGGGGTATGCGGGACTGGCGTATGTGGGGGCGCAAGGGTTTCACATGGCCAACGGGTATTTTGGCAAGCATGTGACGACGCATGAGTATGGTCATAATCTGGGGCTGCCTCATGCGCACCGGTGGGAGACCGATGACAAATCCATCATTGGTCCGGGCACGTTGGTGGAGTATGGAAACCGTTATGATCCGATGGGAGAAGTCTTTGAGTCGATCCCGGGCGAGAAGCATTTTACGGGCGGGTACAAGAACTATCTCGACTGGATTCCGGATGCGGATGCGGCGCGCATCACGACGAGCGGGGTGTATCGTTTGACGACGAGTGATGCGGCGCAGAGCCGTGGGCGACGAGTGTTGCGTGTGCGCAAAGATGCGCGCGACTATTGGGTAGAATTTCGTGATGGTCTGAATGATCCGCTTTTGGCCAACGGCGTTTTTCTCCAGTGGGGCAATCCGGATGGTAATGAAAACTATCTTCTTGATGTGTTGCCTGGGGTGAGTGGCACCACGTTGACGGTGGGGCGGACGTTCAGTGATCCGGGGGCGAATAACGGGGTCGGCGTGCATCTGACGCCGCTGGGCCTGGGCGGCACGTTTCCCGAGTCGATGGATGTGCGGGTGACGTTAGGAACTGCGGCGGGGAACCGTCCGCCGGTGGCGGAGGTGACGGCCAATACGGTGGCGGCGCCTGCGGGCACGCCGGTGGTATTGGCGGTGGCGGCGACGGATCCTGATGGTGATGAGTTGGCGTATGCGTGGGATTTTGGGGATGGTGGGGTGAGTACAGATAATGCGCCTGAGCAGACGCATCGTTTTAGTGCGGCCGGTGATTACCGGGTGCAGTGCACGGTGAGCGACATGCGAGGTGGCACCTTTCGGTCATCGGTCATGGTGCGGGTCGAGACCTCGTCATTTTTCCGTATTGCGGGGCGGGTCTTGGATGTGCGGCAGCGACCGGTGGCTGGGTTGCAGGTGGTGGCGGCGAATGGGTCGGAGCGACGGCTGGCGACGACGGATTCGGCAGGATCGTATGTTTTGACGAATGTGAGCGCGGGGGCGTGGACGGTGACGGCGCGCGAGACGTTGGCTGACACCTTAAATTGTGTCATGCCCTTTCACACGAATCCATTGCGGGTGGGGCCGAGCGTGGAGGGGGTGGATTTTGTGGCATCGAGCGGCCCGCAGGAGACGGTGACGCCGCTGGTGGCGAAGCGGGCGACGTGGAAGTGGTTTGCGCAGGGGAAGAACCCGCCGACCGGGTGGAACGCGATGGCTTTTGACGATGCTTCTTGGGAGGAAGGGGCTGGAGTGTTGGGGTATGGTAACGAAAGCGGGCAGGCCACGACGCTTCCCTTTGGGCCGTCCTCCTCGGCCAAGTGGACGGGGTCCTTTTTTCGGCGGGCTTTTGTGTTGGATGATCCGTCGCGATTTCCGGCGCTTCGACTAGAAGTTTTGCGTGATGACGGGGTGGTGGTGTATTTAAATGGCCACGAGATTTTCCGGGACAATCTGCCGACTGGGCCGGTTGCCTATGCCACGCAGGCGGGTGATGCGATTGAGCCTGACGATTATCTGGTGCGCACGCTGGATGTAGCCAGCGCATTGCCGCGCGGGCTGCTGGTGGCGGGCACCAACTATTTGACGGCCTCGGTGCATCAGGCGGGAGCCACCAGTTCTGATTTGGCCTTTGATGCGGCGTTAAGCGGGGTGGCCCCGTTGGCGGGGGTCGGTGACGCGGTGGTTTATTTGACGACTCCGCTGCCGGGAGCGACCGCGTCGTCGCTGGAATCTATCGTGAGCTTGCGTGCCGTCGCCCGGGCTAAAAACGACACTGTTGCGAAAGTCGTTTTTTACGGCGATGGCGCGGTGCTCGGGGAGGACGACACGGCACCATTTCAGTGGGACTGGGCGGTGCCTGCGGCTGGACCGCACACGGCCCATGCTGTGGCTTTTTGGACTGGCGGGGGCACTGAGGCGTCGGTTCCGGTGGCCTTTACGGTGGAGCCGCCGCTGTCCACTCTGGTGGCGGCTCAGGCTGTCTGGAAGTATCGTGCGGTCAATTCGGCGGCTCCGGCCGGCTGGACCCAACTTGAATTTGATGATACGAGCTGGGCTGCGGGGCCGGCGCCGTTGGGGTTTGGCGACGGCGACGAGGCGACCATCATTCCGAGCGGCACTCCGACCAGCCGCCCCTTGACCAGTTATTTTCGTCATGTTTTTGTGGTTGACGATCCGGCGGCGGTGAGCGGGCTGGTGGCGCGTTTGGTGCGTGATGATGGAGCGTTAGTCTGGCTGAATGGGGTGGAGGTGATACGCAGCAATCTTCCGGCTACGGGGACGATTGGTTATTCGGTATTGGCGACGGGGGCTGGGCCCAGTGCGATTGACAATGCGGAGTATTCATTTCCGCTGGATGCTGGGATGTTGGTGTCTGGGCCCAACGTGTTGGCGGTGGAGGTTCATCAAAGCGATGCGACGAGCAGTGATCTAAGTTTCCAGCTGGCGCTGGAGGCGCGTTTGAGTGGGCCGCGGCCGCGCGGGCTATCGTTGCAGGCGCCGTCGGTGGTGGCGGCGCCGCAGCCGGTGGTCTTGCGGGCGGACGGGGTGGCGGGCGGCGGGCTCGGTCTGGCGCGGGTGCAATTTCGTGCGGACGGCGTGGTGCTGGGCGAGGATTTGGCGGCGCCCTTTGAGTTTATGTGGCCGTCGCCGCCGGTTGGCGGGTATGCATTGACGGCGGTGGCGTGGGACACGGCGGGTGGCGTGTTGACGAGTGGTGTGGAGAATCTGCGGGTTGATCCGCCGCCGACCGGGGTGGCGTTGGTTTCTTTTGGTGAGTCGTGGCGGTATTTGGATGAAGGTACGGCGCCGGCGGCGAGCTGGCGTGCTCGCACGGGATTTGATGATTCCGGGTGGGCTCAGGGGCCGGGGCGACTGGGGTACGGCGGTGACGGAGAGGCGACCGTCGTGGGGTATGGCTCGCAGACATCGGCGCGTCACATCACGACGTGGCTGCGCAAAAAATTTGCAGTGGGCGATCCTTCCGGTTGGGGGGCGTTACGGCTGCGACTGGTGCGGGATGACGGGGTGGTGGTATCGCTGAACGGGACGGAAGTTTTTCGCAGCAATCTTCCCGACGGGGTGGTGACGCCGACCACGTTGGCGACGACTGAGATTGCTGGGGCGGCGGAGGCGGCGGTGGTGGAAGCGCGCCTGCCGTTGGAGCTGTTGGTGGCGGGCGAGAATGTGTTGGCGGTGGAACTGCATCAGGCGGGGCCGGCCAGCAGTGATCTCGGTTTTGACCTAGAATTGATTGCGCTGGGATCGGTCGCGGACGAGTTTTATTTTGCCAGTCCGGCGGCCAGCCAGTCGGTCTCAGCGGCGGTGGACCTGCCGTTGTCGGTCTGGGTGGCGCCGGAATTGGGAGTGACCCGTGTCGAGTACTTCGCTGGGCCAGCTAGCCTCGGAGATTCCGACGAAGCTCCCTATTTTCCCCTCACGTGGACTACGCCGGTGCTGGGAACCTTCGAGCTGACTGCCCGGGCGGTGGCTGCTGACGGTCGGATCATGACTGCGGGTCCACTCACGCTGACCGTCGAGGAACCGCGCGTGTCCGCACTCCATGTGCCGGCCGGATCGGTCTGGAAATACTGGGATACCGGCACCCTGCCAGCCGCCAGTTGGAATCGGGCGGATTATGTCGATACCACCTGGAAATCAGGAGCGGCCCGCCTCGGCTTCGGCGCGGATCGCGAGGTGACGGCGATCCAGTCGGGGCACATGACGTATTATTTCCGGAAAACGTTTTCGATTTCCTCGCTGGCCAGTGTGGGCGAGGTGGGGATGCGGTTTCAGCGGGATGACGGGGTGGTTGTTTACTTGAACGGGGTCGAAGTATTTCGTGACAACATGCCGGCGGGTCTGGTCGGGCCGACGACACCGGCGACCACGGAGGTGACGGATGAGCAGGCGTGGTGGCGTCGGGTCTTACCTGCTTCTGGATTTCAGGTGGGACAGAATCTTCTGGCGGTGGAAGTCCATCAGCGGAGGGTCACCAGCAGTGATGTCGGCTGGGATGCGGAAGTCTCGTCCCGCGGGGTCAATTTGCTGGCGGTGGCCAATTCGGCGCCTTCGGCGGCGCCGTTTCCAGAGTTTTCGGTGTTGGCGGGGCCGGGCGGGGTGGTGGATGGCTGGCAGTTCGGGTTCGACGAGACCTCCGGTCGGCTTTACGTCATTGAGCGATCTGATGATCTAAAGACATGGTTGCCGGAAGCCTACGAATTTGCTCGCGACGGGCGGGTTGAGGTGCGGTTGCCGGCAGGTCCGCCCGTGATGCGTGCTTATTACCGGGCGCGCTGGCTTTCCACCTTGCCGTAAAGTGCATGAATAATAGTCAACGTGTGATAGGATTCTGTGATTTTATTTTTATGAGGCGCCTGCATTTGATGATTGTGGCTGGTTTGGTGTCGTTGTTGATGGCGGTGGGTGGTTGGGCTGCCGTCAGTGAAGACACCTTCAGGGAGCTTCATGGCCAGCTGAATCCGGCGGAGGAGGAACCGTGGCGCACGATTCCGTGGAAGACAGGCCTACTGGACGCTCAGCGGCAAGCGGCGAAGGACGGTCGACCGATCTTCATCTGGGCCATGGATGGTCATCCTTTGGGATGCACTTGAAACAATGGAGTGCTCGACCGTGCGTCGACCTTTGCCCGGCCTGGAATTGTGTCCTTGTTGCAGACCCAGATCATACCGGTGGCCTTGGATCAGGCTTATGAGAGGCGTCAGCAGGATGCTGAGGGTGAGTTTTATCGACGAATTGCGGGGCAGGGGCCGCGCCATGATTTTGAGGCGACGACGCAGGGGTTTTATCTGGCGGATGGAAGTGACAGTGCGGATTCCCTTCCTCCGCAGGGAGCGCGCGGCTGGGTGGCGGGTTATCTTGGTGCGGGCGCGAAGTGAAGGGTGGCGCGAATGGGCGCGGTTACTGGAGCAGAAACGAGGTGTCGGCGACTCGGATTCCATTGATTTGGAGATCGATGCGATGTATTCCGGGATGGTGGCGGCGGGTGGTGAAATCGCGGATGATTTGGGATTTAGTGAGGGTGATGGATGTGTGTGGCGGCAGGGTGAGGTTGGTCCATTTAAAGACTTTTTCTGCGGTGTGGCCGCTGGCTTTGACGTAATGGATCACATAATCGACGACCAGAGATTGTGGGTGAGGGGCGGTGGTGGTGAGTGTGGTGTTCAGGGTGAGACGGTGGCCGAGCGGGAGGATGGCGGGTGATGTGGTGAGGGTGGCGGCGATTTCGGGGCGGTGGCCGAATCCTAGGAGCTGGAGGGCGCCGGGGTGGCCCTTTTTGACGAGGGTGCGGCAAGCGTGTTGGGCGATCCAGCGGAGGTGGTCGCGCTGCAGATCCCAGGACCGCAATTGTGCGATGACTTGGTGAGGATGATTTTTGGAAATATCATTGAGGTGATTGGCCACGGAGCGGCGCACGGAGAGCGACGGGTCATCCTTCAGGGCCTCCAGAATCGGGGCCGTGGGCGACGGGTCGAGAATCAGGGCCGGCAGCTGTGCTCCCCAAGGCAGCCGCGGTCGCGAGCCTTCGCTCGCTAGCCGCCGCACTTTTTCATCCGCATCCAACGACCACCGGCGCATCGTCTCCAGCGTGCGCGCTTGATCCGCTTGTAAAAACGCGCGGATGGCAAATTCCGCCGATCCAAAACAGGTGAAATAACGCAACGCCTCTAGTGAAAAATCAAAATCATCAAGACCGTGGAACGCGACAAAATCACACAGGAAGATAGCGACAAATTCGTGATTTAATTCCGGGGCCAAGAGTCGCAAAAACCCTACTTTTTCCCGGTAGGTGCCGGGAAGGGCGTGGCCGGCGGCGACGGCGCATTGGTGTAAACGTGCCATCAGACTGCGGCTTTCGAGGCCGTCGAGCACGAACTCGAGGAACTGAGCGGTGGCGAACGACGGGGTGATGGCGGCCAGCTGGCGGGCGATGGATTGGTAGCGTGCGGCATCGAACCAGTCTTTGAGTGCGGCGGGGGCAGGGTGGTCAGGCATGACGGGGTGAGAGCGGGTGATGATGGCACGGGTGGCCGGGGCGCGCAGGTCTGAGTTCTAGAGAATTGTGGTGTGTGTGATTGATGGCGCGGCGCAGGAAGCCCGGTTGTATTTGGACGCTGATTTGAAAAAGACGATTCCGTTTCAGGGGAGTCCGCGGTTGATGAAGGCTGGGCAGACAATGCGGATTGGGGCCTCTTCGCCATCTGAGTTTATGGACGGCGTGATTGATGATGTGCAGATTTGGGCGGTGGCCTTGGATGCCGGGCAGATCCGGGCCCTGCATGGGCGGCCATAGGTGGGGTGGCTGTGTGGGGTGGATTGAGGATAGACGGGGCGGGCACCGGGCATGGACAGGGCACTGGATCCCATGCATGGTGGCGGCCTGATGGGGGAAACAAGAGACACGCATTTCAAAGGCTGGGCCCGGCCGGGACCGGTGGCGCCGGGGCATGCGGCGGGAACAACCGCTGGGCCAGGAGAAACGCTGGATGCGCTCAGCGGGCATTGGGCGTTGTTTCAACTCAAGGATGGCCATCGTTTTTCGACGGATGATCTGCTGACGGCATGGTATGGCTCGTCTTGGTGTCCGTCCGCGCGCACGGTGTTGGATCTGGGGAGTGGGCTGGGCACGGTCGCGACGATTTGTGCTTGGCGGTTGCCGGGGGCGCGACTAGTCACGGTGGAGGCTCAGTCGCAGAGTGTGGCACTGGCGCGCCGCTCGGTCGTATTTAACGGATTGGAAGCGCGCTATGACATTCGGGAAGGGGATTTTCGCGATCCTGGGGTGTTGCGGGACGACGAGTATTTTGATTTGGTGACTGGCAGTCCGCCGTATTTTCCATTGGGGGCCGGGGTGGAAAGCGAT
>JALRGB010000338.1 GCA_023253575.1 Verrucomicrobiales bacterium | reverse complement strand
TCGCCTGATCCACACATGACTCATTATGAACGACCCGCTGAACCCGCCGCTGGTAAAACCCTCCGGGCCGAGAGAACTTTCTTTATGCCCGTGCAAAAGCCGCGAAACTTACGCCGCCTGCTGCCAACCCTTCCACCTCGGCCAAGCAAAACCCGACACCGCCCTGCAGCTCATGCGCTCCCGCTACAGCGCCTACTTCTTCCGGCTCACCGATTACCTCGTCTCCACTACCCACCCAGACACCCGCGAACCAGACCTGAAGTCGCACCTCGCTGAAACCATCCACAAGGCAAACTGGTCCTTCCTCACCATCATCACGATGTCCAAGGGCGGTCCCGATGACAAAGTCGGTAAGGTCGAATTCGTCGCCAATTATTTTGCTAATGGTCAACCCTACGAACTCCACGAACGCTCCCGCTTCAAACGGTACAAAGGAGCGTGGAAATACCTCGACGCCAAAGGCTAAGAATAAATAACGCCCCCGGGAACGCCGAGCCCCAGCTCGGCGAGTGCTTTCAAAACAACGCCAAAGCGGCGTTCAACAGAGCCGCTCGCCCTCACCCTGCCCCCGGTCGCGACACCCGCGACACCCCATCCCAGACACCCACTCATTTATCCGCCAAGCCGATGATAAAAGTGGGTGTCTCGCATCTTTTGCGTGCTTCAGAACTGAAGTCGCAGGTCGGCCTTGCTGATGCGTCCGCTGACGGAGTCAGTGGCGAGAACGCGCAGGGTGCGGGCGGGAGTACCAGCACCGGGATACACCTTGAGGATGCCTCCGGTGGCACCGCCGCTGCCTTGTGAGATAGTGGCCAGTTCCGGATTCAAAGGAGTCGTGATTTCCTGGCCTGCGGCATCCTTGGTGACTTCGAGCAGCGACCACTGGACCCCGTTGGTGGCGTCCTCGGCTGAACGATCTGTCCAGTAGCGGGTGGCGGCCATGCTGATGCCATCGATCTGGTTCAGGCTGGTATAGAGCAGGTTTCCCGGGCTCACATCCAGCGCGCTTGGTACGGGCGGAACGCACAGGCGGGGGTCTGCCGCCTGAGTGATGGTGATCCGGTTTGAGGGGGACTCGCTCAGAAGCCCCTGAACCCAGTGGGCGGTGAAGGTCACCGGCGTATCCGCCCGGCTGAATGTGAGGGGGGCAAACCATGGGGAGACGAAACGGCCGTCCGTCCCGGCGGCTTCCTCCACGGAATCAAATCGGTTGAACATGTTTCCGGCCACCGCGACAGAAGCGTTCGAACTCTGCCACTCGACCAAGCCGGAGACATCTTCGACAAAGCCGCGGGTCTCGTTGCCGGAAGATTTCAATTCCCAGAAGGCCAGAGCGCTGAGGACTTTGAGGTGAGAGGGAACCTCTCTAGTGTCATTGGGAGTCTGGGAGTACCAAGGGTTGGGGATGATCTGGTCGATCACGGCGATATTGGTGGGCGGGATGCCTGTGGAGCGCATGATGCTCGAATAATACGCCTTTGCCGGCCACCACGCCGGCTTGCGAGCGGCGCTGTCGGGCCAGGCATACAGGCCGTTAGCAAGCCGTCCATCGACGGTCACGGTCGGCACATTGGGGCGGCTGCCGGGAAAGGTATGCAGGTCTAGGACGCGGAGGCAGTTGACCGTATCCGGAGGATTCCGGTTCCGGGTCACCTCCAAGCCGGTCCACTGGTTTCCGGTTCCGCTGTGGAAGGAATAGAAACGCACCTGGCCGCTGGTGTAGGCGTAACTCAGCGTGCCAAAGCCGACATTTTCCACCTCGATCGGATCCGGAGCCGAGCGGTCAAGCACGGCAAACAGGTGGCGCCCTCCGGAATCGATACCCGTCTTGTTCTTCAATTCGAGCAGTCCGGCGTCGCCCTTTCCCCAGCCAGGCAGGCTGCGCAGTTCGTCGAGGGTGGGAAGACGCCACCCGATGCTTTCTGGCAGTTCGTCGTTAAGCCGGTAGTTTCCCGGTTTGAGCTGATTGCCGTCGATGTACGTCCGGAACGTCCGTGACCCGATGATCTCGCGGCGCACTAGCGTGTCGTCGAAGGCCCGCACCATCACTTCGCGGGACCAGACGAGGCCCCGACCTGCCTCACCGCGGGTGGAATCAACGAAGATTTCCGAACTACTGAACCGTGGGGGTGCCTGTTGGAGGCCGCGCCGACGCAACGCAGCTAGACCGTTGGTTCCAAAGGCAGGGGTGGCGGCTTCCATGGTGTCCTGCAGAGCATTCAGTCGATGAGCCGGAGATCCGTACAGATTCATGAACACCCGTGATTCCTCGGAGGTGACCTGCATGGCTGAAGTGAGCATGTTCACATACCGCATCGGCAGGTTGCGGGCCTGCATAATGAGTTCGTTGGAGCGTATCGGAAAGCCCATACGATCCTGATTGGTCGCCGCAGTCATGCTCAGACGGCTGTCGAGCATCTGGTGGAACAGGCGGATGCCATTTTGAGAATTGTTGATGCCCAGCATCGAACTGGCGAGGGTGGTGGCAGATGAGGTCCCCAGCGGAGTGGCCGCGAAGTTCTGGGAGGCCAGCTGGAATGGCGCGGCGTGTTGAGGGGCAGGCGACGGCGGCCGCAGGGTCAGCAGAGCATTGAGCCGAGACAGCAGTTGTTCGTATTTGTCTTGGGTGCGTTGCTGTTCGAGGTTGAACAAGATTTTGGCCTCGGTCTGAGCCAGCTGTTGCGACAGGGCATCGATCTGGCCGCTGATGAAACGGAGCCCTTCCTGAACCGGATCCGGCTCATTGTTGGCGAGGATATCCAGCACGAGGGAACTGACCATCTGAGTGACGACGGCCCCGATCCCGAAACCTCCCACCCATTTCGACAGTTTGTTGACCCCCTGGACGTTAGCGGCCGCATCGAAGACTAGGACAAATGTTCCCAGTCCCGAGATCCCGCTGCAGACGGTATTGACGACGGTATTGGCAAAACCCAGATTTCCGGCTTTTTCGTAGAGGGAAGGGTCGAACGTCCTAGCTTCGCCGGCGGCACCGGTAAACTGGTCTGGATCGAGACTACCGACCGGTTCGACATTACCCGTTCCCAGTCCAAGCAGCGGGCCGGCACCCAGAGGAGTCCGGAATGTCCTAGTTGCGGTCACACGCCCATCGGCATGATCCTGCACCCCGTCTTCGACGTGGTCGACGAAGCTGTCGATATCACTCAGCGGAGCGTTGTTTTGTTCGTTCCACGCCCGTGCCGCCTCCCAGAAGGCAGCTTCGGAGAAGGGGCTGGTTTGACCACCCAGATCTTCCAGTGATTGGTTGGCTGGAAGATCGAGATAGGAACGCAGGGCCGTTTCCGCCTGTTCAAGGGTCAATCCCGGACGGTTCTGGCGGGCGCGGGAGAGAATTGTGGTGATCGGGGTGACATGAACGAACGATTCTTTGGAATCGGCCGTGAGCGTGCTCCCAGTGGGAAGGTCAATGAACACCCGGATCTCTCCGGGTTGCAGGCCGGCGGAGCGTTCGGGGTTAGATGTTTTTCCGACGAGATCTAGGAGAACGAATGAGCCCGAGGGAGACAGATCTCCCTCGGCTAAGAGGGCGCCAGAGGCCGAGTAGGCGGTGACCCGGCCCGTGGTCAGCTGGCATTCCTGTGTTTCCAAGAGCTCCGCGGCCGGAAGTTGGAAAAACTGCGCATGTCCATGAATGGAGGTGGACACGAGCGTGGTGCTGACGGGTGGGGCTGGTTTCGCGGGGGCTTTCGCGGTGCTCTTGGCGGGGGTGCGGGTTGCTTTTTTGTTGGCGTTCAACGCTTTGGCCACTTTACCATCGGTCTTTTTCAGGGCGTCTTTGCGGCATCCTGAGACCGGGCCCAGCACGAGCAGCGCCACCGGTAACCAAATGGCCATGAGGAGACGCAGCCGGGCCGGAGATGCCGGGGAACGGTGGGGGGCGGCAGACGGGGGCGACGACGCGGGATCAGAACATTCCATGGACGCCATCTTAAACAAAGAGAGGGTGGGTACCACCCGTTTTTGCTAAACCACCCAATCGCCCAATCTCAGACACCCACTCATTTATCCGCCAAGGCGGCGATAAAAGCGAGTGGCTCCCCTCTTCTTCACCTTGCCATGGGGCTCCAGACAAGGCGGAAACCAATCGCATCGCTGTGGAAGTCTGGGGCAAAATCGCTGCGGCCCGCGGCTCGACAATAGAATGCCTTGTAACCCCAACAGCCGCCGCGAATGACACGGTACCCGCCCGAGGAAGCCCCTTGGGGATCGACGGCGGGTTCAGGGGCGTAGGGTCCATACCAATCGAAGCACCATTCCCACACATTGCCGTGCATATCGTGCAATCCCCAGGCGTTCGGGAATTTCTGACCCACAGGGTGGGTTTGGGCACCGCTATTGGCATCGTACCAGGCGATCTCGTCGAGATGAGGGCACCGCCCATTGGCTGACGTCAGCTCCTTTCCATTGTGCAAGGTGGTCATGGTTCCGGCCCGGCACGCGTATTCCCACTGAGCCTCCGTGGGGAGACCAAAGTGGCCGCCTCCGGTCTCCGGCCGCGTATTGAGTTCTTCCAAAAATCCGCCAGCACCAGCGATGTCATTCCAAGTGATTTGTTCAACAGGCCGGGTTTCTCCCTCAAAACAGCTTTGATTCCACCCCGTGACCACCTGCCACTCCGATTGCTGCACGGGATATTGGCTCATCCAAAACCCCCGGGTCAACTGGACTCGATGCGGGGTTTCATCCTCCTGATGAAAAGCCTGATCCACGAGACCTCCCATGAGAAACTCACCAGGCGGAATCCAGCACATGCGGTGGTGCCGCCCGGGAGCGATCTCGAAATCACGCTCCTCTCCAGGATGGGAGCCATCATTCGCTCCGAAGGACACCAGAAGCTCATCCGCCGCCTGAACTCCTGGATCGGGAGGATTCTCGCTCACGGGAATCGGGTCACCTGACCCGGCCGGGACTAGATCTGTTTTTTCGCTCTTGGGAGTTTTCATCGTCGTTGCAGACCCAGAATGTGATTCAGCTTTTCAGTTTTCACCAAAGAGCTCATTATGAGACTAGATACAGTCAGGTAAAAGTGTTCGCTAACAAGCATCTATAATTCAATATTTATATTTGAGGCCACCCATTGCAGACAGCCACTCATTTATCCGCCAAGTCGGAGATAAAAGTGGATGGCTCCCCTCTCATACGCCGAGCTGGGGCTCGGCGTTCCCGGGAGCGCTGAGCCCCAGCTCGGCGAGCGTTTTCAAAACGGCGTCAACGCGACGTTAAGCAAGGCCAGGCCCAACCAATATGTTCCACATGGAACACATCCCCCACCCTACCCCAGCCAATCAGTCATCGCATTCGAGGTGGCTGATTCGTCTGGCGTGGGCTCTCCCGTGCGATCGATCCCCGACGGCTGGTCTTTCACTCCACCCCGTCCATTTCTTCGCGACGCTGATGACGGGCCAGAGCGACGGTTAAGACCGCGATATCTGCTGGCGTCACTCCGATGAGGCGTTCGGCTTCCCCGACTGTGGCCGGACGATGTTGAGCGAGAATTTGTGAAGCCTCTTTTTTCAAGCCCCGGAGTTCAAGGTAGTCGAAACCGTCGACGATCCGCCAGCTGCGATGGTGTTTCGCTTTGGCGATGGTGGCGGATTGTCGATCGAGGTACCCGGCGTATTTGGTATTGATCTCCACCACGGCCCAGACCTCGGTCGAAAAGCGAGCGAGCAATTCACTGGGCAATTGCGACAGCGTGATTTCTGGACGCCGCAGCCATTTGGCCAGCGGTTGACCCTCGCGGCGTTCGGTCAGCAACAGCGTCATGGCCTCCTCCACCCGAGAGGATTTCTCGAGAACAGCCGCGGCTCGGGTTGGATCGACCAGACCAATGTTGGTCGCGAGCGGAGTCAGTCTCAGATCAGCGTTATCATGGCGGAGGTGGAGGCGGTGCTCAGCGCGGCTGGTGAACATGCGATACGGCTCCGTCACTCCCTTGGTCACCAAGTCATCGATCAGCACGCCGATATACGCTTCTTCACGACCGAGTACAAATTCGCCGCGACCTTGCACTTTAAGGGCCGCATTGGTGCCGGCCATCAATCCTTGAGCCGCGGCTTCCTCGTAGCCTGAAGTGCCATTGATTTGGCCGGCAAAATACAATCCAGAAACTTTTTTCGTCTCAAGGGTCGTTCGCAGCTGGGTGGGGGGACAATAATCGTATTCGACCGCATAGGCGGGGCGGATGATCTCGGCTTTTTCCAATCCGCGAATGGAACGGATGAATTGATACTGGACTTCGTAAGGCAGACTGGTCGAAGTACCGTTCACGTAATATTCGTGGGTATGGCGTCCTTCGGGCTCTAAAAAGATCTGGTGTTGAGATTTGTCGGCAAAGCGCACGACTTTGTCTTCGATTGATGGGCAATAACGCGGCCCGGTGCCTTCGATGACCCCCGCATAGAGAGCGGAGCGGTGGAGGTTTTGACGGATGATCTCGTGCGTTTCCGGGCTGGTTTGCGTGATCCAGCAGGGCCATTGTTCCACGTGGAACGCTCCCGCCTCCCATGAATTCAAAGAAAAGAGTTCGTGTGGTCGACGGGCCAGACGTTCCGGTAAAAACGTAAACGGTTGGACAACAGCGTCACCTTCCTGGCGTTCACATTTGGAGAAATCAATGCTGCGTCCATTCAGTCGACACGGGGTACCTGTTTTGAAACGACCAACCTCAAATCCCAGGTCTCGCAGAGAATCACTCAGAGTAGAAACTCCGTCGCCAAGGCGACCACCGACTTGATTGCGCAGTCCGACGTGCAACAACCCCCGCATGAAGGTGCCGGCGCTGACAATAATCGATTGCGCGCGCAGCTCAAGCCCGAGCGTAGTGACCAGACCTTGGACTTGGTCATTTTTAACGAGCAACTGAGCCACGCTACCTTGAAAAATCTCGAGAGACGGCGTGTCTTCGAGGACGGCCTTGGCCCGGTATTGGTAGGCTTTTTTATCGCACTGGGCGCGAGGGGAGTGCACGCTGGGGCCTTTGGTACGATTCAGCATGCGGAACTGAATGGCGGTGGCGTCGGTATTAAGAGCCATGAATCCGCCGAGGGCGTCGATTTCCCGAACCATTTGACCTTTGGCGACTCCGCCGATGGCAGGATTGCAGGACATTTGACCGACGGTGTCGAGATTCTGAGTGAGCAGAGCGACCGTACAGCCGAGACGTTGGGCGGCGAGGGCGGCCTCGATGCCGGCGTGACCTGCTCCGATGACGGCCACGTCGAAGAGGGTAGGGTAGACAAAATCACTCATAAGGCGGGCAAAACGCAGGCGTTTAAAGAAAGAAAATTAGGAGAGTTAAACTATCAGGCTATTCCGAATTTCTTTTGTATTAACAATAAAAATGGTTTTGTGGTGTGGGTGGTGGGCACGGACGATTTCCGAAACCCCCTGTTCTTCACAGAGGAGAGAATGATATCATATTTGATTCTCAATCCTGTCTTACTCTTCTAGGCGCCAATAACAGGGAGTAACGCGTGCAATGTCCTTCCATGGGGCGTTCCACAGCGAAGCGGGGCGGGAACAACGAGGGGAGAGATCGGGAATGGCGGTGAGATTTGGCGCCTTGCGTCGCAAAGCTGAGAGTTATTCCTATTTCTGAGCAAGTCATTCCCTGAGTTCTTCATGGTTCAGAGAGGAGAGGGCGGGTGGAGTTATTCGGATTGAGGACGGGGTTTTTGACTAGTAGCTCGACGACCATGGGGTGATTGAGCGCGTTGCGAGCGGCGTCTGCTTCGGCGTGTTTTTTACTACTGCCTTGACCGACGCCGAGCGGTTCATTTTGCCAGAAGACGCGGGAGACAAATTCTTTGCGGTGGTCGGGGCCGCGTTGATCGAGCATTTCGTAGCGTGGGCTGGGGGCCCCGGTGGCTTGGATGATTTCTTGGAGACGACCTTTTGGATTCAGGTGTTCGTGGTTGAGGTCGAGCGAGGAGATTTCCTCATGGCACAGGTGCATGACGACGGTGGTTGTGGCGTCGATATCTGAGTCCATGTAGATGGCGCCGACGAGGGCTTCGACGGCATCGGCGAGGGTGGAGGATCGTTCCCGGCCACCGGAGGAGGCCTCCCCTTTGCCCATGAGCAGGTAAGCACCGAGGTCGATGCGCAGGGCGTATCGTTGCAGGGCGGTACGGGAGACCAGTTGGGAGCGGAGTTTGGTCAGTCTGCCTTCGTCCAATTGAGGAAAGAGCAGAAAGATTTTCCGGGTCAGGATGAGTTGCAGCACGGCATCGCCGAGGAACTCGAGCCGTTGGTTGTCGAAGTGTGGACCTTGAGTCTCGTAAGCGAGACTGGGATGGGTCAGAGCCTCAGCGAGGAGCCGTGGATTTCTGAAGGTATAACTGATGCGGGCTTCGAGCGCCTCCATGCGTCAAGGGGCTGTAGGGTGACTCGATCCGGAAGGGGAGGCGCACATCATATGAATCATATGGGTCTTGTGCGTCCTATGGATGTGACGAGAAGAAAAGTGGGGTGACCGACGGGGCTCGAACCCGCAACAACCAGAATCACAATCTGGGACTCTACCATTGAGCTACGGTCACCATGGGATGAGCTGAGAGGTATGATGGCATGAGATGCGTGAGCGTTCCAGTAATTTCTTTATTGGAGTGTGGTGGAGGGGGTGAGATGGCTTTTTTTGGGGCTGAGCGAGCGGGTGGTGGTGGAATGGGGCTTTTTGCGAGTGGGTTACGGGTGGGTTGGGCGATGATGGGGTGGTGGTGTGGACTAGAAATGTGTTGGCGGCGGGGCGCAGGAGGGCGAAATTGCTGAGATGATGACGCTTAAATCGGAGGTGGTAGGTTTTAAGGAATGGTTGATGGTGTGCGACGCGCTGGGGGCGGGTCGGCAGTCCTTGATGATGCGCAAAGGGGGGATTGCGGAAGGGAAGGGGGGATTTCAATGGCAGCGTGATCGTTTTTTGCTGTTTCCGACGCATTTTCACCAGCAGCAGGCGCAGGTGTGGTGGGAGCCGAGCCAGTTGGCGTTGGCGGATTTGGAGCGGCCTGAAGAAATTGTTATCCGGCTGGCGGCTGTGGTTGAATGGAGCGGGCGCCTAGATGATTGGGCCATGGTGGAGGCGCTGAGGCCGCATCACATTTGGAAAGAGGAAGTTGTCCGCGAGCGTTTTGGCTATGGAGGGGAGGCTGGTTTGAGTGTGGCTGTGGTCCGGGTTTTCCGACTGATGGTTCCGATCACGCTGACGATGGAAAAGCGTTTTGGAGGGTGTCGATCATGGGTCGATCTTCCCCAATCCGAGGAAGCGGTGATGGAACCGGTTTTGGAGGATGCTGAGCATCAGCTCCGGATGGAGCAATTGATGAAGCTGATGCCTCCGGGGGGACTGTGAGCTTAAGCTTCCGCTTGAGGCCCCTTCTCATGGACAACGCCGTGAAGTTCGAGGCTGAAGTCCTCGGCCAGAAAGCCACCTATTCATTGCGCCCCTACAGGGCTTGCCACTGTTTTACGGCCCAAAACTAGGGCGATGCCCTAGGCTTTCACGGCCCCTCCCCGTTGGGACTGGGAAGGCGTGGTTCGTCTCACGGCCCCTCCCCGTTGGGGCTGGTAAGGCAAAGTTCACCTGGCGGCCTCTCCCCGTTGGACTCGAGGCCCGCCACGTCGGCGGCACCCTTTCCACGCTCACCCGCGGGTGCGGGCGTTGGCTCTCTGACTGGTCGGCTGTGCTTTCAGCCGCAATTTTCTCTAGATGAGCGCTTTAAGCTTTTGCGCGAGCGTATCTTTAGGCATCAGGCCGACCACCTTGTCTTTGATTTCACCGTCTTTGAAGAACAAGAGCATGGGGATCGATTTGATGCCGAACTGCACAGCGAGGTCGCGGTTGTCGTCGACGTTCACCTTGGCGATTTTCACGGTGTCGCCGAGCTCGACAGCCAGTTCATCAAGAACAGGCGAAAGCATTTTGCATGGACCGCACCATTCAGCCCAGAAGTCGACAAGAACAGGTTTGTCAGACGCGGTGACCTCGGCGGCAAAATTGCCTCCGGCGATGGTGACGATGGATGGGTTGGCCATAGCAATGAGATGTGGGGTTGGAAAACTGATGTATGCGACCCGTCGGAGCGATTGCAAACGGATGTTTTGCGTGATCAGTGATGACGAGCGGAAGTGAGAACTGGACGGTGACAAGTGCCGCACTCCGGATAACGCTTCAAATCATCATTTGTTCATGATTACTTTTCTGAGAGGCCATCTTGCTGAGAGCTTTCCCAACCGCGCGGTGGTCGATGTGGGCGGGGTTGGATACGGCGTGCATATTCCGATCTCGACGTACGATGCGTTACCTGGAGTTGGGCAGGCGGTGCGTTTGTTGACGCATTTGCAGGTTCGGGAAGATGCGCATGATCTTTACGGTTTTGCCAGCGAGGAGGAGCGTGATTTATTTCGATTATTGATCAACCAGGTGAGTGGGATTGGGCCGAAGTTGGCATTGGCGGTCTTGAGTGGCATGCCGGTGGCGACCTTTAAGGCGTGTGTGGCCCGCAATGATTTGGCGGCGTTGAGTCGGATCAAAGGGGTGGGGAAAAAGACAGCGGAGCGGATCGTGGTGGAGCTGCGGGACAAAGTCGGGGTGGCAGCGGCTTGGGAAGCGGCGACGGCCGGCCAGACGCCGCCTTTGCAATCGCATGCCAATGATGCGGTGTTGGCACTGGTTTCGCTTGGGTATCGGCAGCCAGATGCACACAAGGCAGTGGAGCAATTCCTTAAAGATACCTCGGGTGAGCCGGGCACGGACGTCATTTTGCGGGGGGCGCTTCGTTCGTTGACGTCGTGAAGTCGTGTCCATGGCCATGATTACAGCTGACTCATTGCGAGCTGCTTTCCCTTCGGAGGGGCTTTTTGCGGACAAGGAATGGTTGTTGTCGCCGGAGCCATTTCCCTTGTCGCCGTCACTTGTCCGCGAGTTGGAGGGGCTGGGCCACCGGCTTCGACTTTTTTTGACCGCGGCGGACGCCTTGTATGCTCGCAGTGTGAAAGGCCGGCTTCCGGCATGGATTGCGGCCACGGTGGATGCAGGCAAACCTGCTGCTTTGCTGGCCCAAGGTCGGAGTGCGGCCGTGCGCGGTCAGATCCCGCGTG
>JALRGB010000226.1 GCA_023253575.1 Verrucomicrobiales bacterium | reverse complement strand
AGCCGTCGGGGCCACCTTCCTGCAGGCGCTCCGCCAATTAGTGGAAGCGCCCGCCCTCATGCTCGTCTAATCGGGCCGCCGCTCCTTTTTAAATCGGGCCGCCGCTCCTTGGTGAATCGGGCCGCCGCTCCTTGACCGCATGTTCATACGTGCGGCTGTGACGCACAAACGTTTGAAAGGCAATACCGGTCGCAATCCACAGGCCAGGAAATCCATCGAGAAATCCACGGCGCAACACGTAGCCGCGAAAGAACCGCCACAGCGGCCGGGTCACATTGCCAACCAGTGACCATCGCCGGCCAGCCGCCAATTCACGCTTCAAATATTCGTCGGCAAAAACCGTGATTTTCCGCAAATAGGTGGCGGTATCGGGAAATGAAAAGTGGTGGAGGTCGCTAGCAAGTTTTTTCACTGGTCCGGGGACGTCGAGAAAATCATGTTCTGGCGATCCCATCCATCGCGCCCCATCGCGGCGAACCAGCCTGAGTTTGCGATCCGGGTACCAATCGCCATGGGTGATCCACCGGCCGAGAAACCAGACTTTACGAGGAAACGAGGCGCCGTGGTAGCGTTCCGTCTCACCGCTCTGGAAGAACCCCTCGATTTCAGCACGCAAGCCCGGAGAGAGTTCTTCATCCGCATCGAGGGCCAGCACCCACGAGTGCGTGCAATGCGCTAGGGCGGCATTTTTCTGATCGCGGTAGCCTAACCAGTCCTGATGGATGACGCGGGCGCCGGCGCTGGCGGCCACGTGCCGTGTAGCGTCCGTACTGCCGCTGTCCATGACGATGATTTCCGCCGCCAGTCCGGCGACAGACGCCAGACAACGAGGCAGATTGCGTTCCTCGTTGCACGTGACGATGGAAACGGACAGAGGGGGTACCATCATTCACCGGTGATGGTGATGGGGCCGCTCGCCAAGCCAAAAGTGAAAAAACCTCTCGTCTCATTTGACAAGGCGCGCTGACGCTTACCATCAGAGTCTAAGTTCAAGCAAACAGCATGGCGTTTCGCATCGAAAAAGCGGTAGTACGAGGTGAGTTGTGCAACGAGGATCGTGGCGTGGTCACGGGGAGGATTTGGCTCGCGGGCCGCAAAGAGCCATTGCGGCTCAACCTCCACGGAAACTGCCTCCGCGACCTCGCCGGGAGCACTGTGCGCTTCATCAATCCTCGGCCAGCCGCCGATCCATCGCTGTCCGTGCTCGCCCCCGAGCAACAAGGCATGGCCGGAGAACTGACGGCCTCCCGCAAAGTGCGCCAACCCGTCGTTTCCGACATGGAAGTGATGGAACTCATCGACAAGGAACTACCCGTTCCCTGCCGGATCGCCAACTGCCTGTACCTCGAATGGTACAGCGCGGAAAATGGACGAGTCGTCATCGAGTCGGCCGATTGGACAGTCGGAGTGACCCTGCCCACATGGCACATGACGGCGGACGAAGAAGCAGAGCAGATGGCCGCCAGTCAGCAACATTTCCAGCGGTTCATCCACACCATCACCGGTGAGGTCAGTGAGGAAACACCGGAAGATGATGAAATTTTACCCCCCGGAGCCATCGATCTGAGCCCCGGAACCGCCAGCGCGGAACTCCCCCCGATTCCAGATTTGCTCGCCCCTGACGACTTGCTCGCCGGAACCGGATCCCTCGAGGACGGAACCGAGGGCGAACTCGAGTTTCTGGATGACATCCCGCTGAACGAATTCGAGTGGGAACAAGAACTCCGCGATGCCGATCGCCGCGCCGAGGCCTATCAAGAAGCCTTCGAGAAGTACCGCGACCATCCAGAACGGGAGAAAATGATCGCCACCGCCCTCGGATGGCATGAAGAAGACGAGCCAGATCCGGAAATCGAGCCCCCCATGGAGGCGCGCCTCATGGAAGAAGCCTTGTCCGGTCTGGAACCCGGCGAACGGGAAGCCTCTTGGTCGCAGGAACTTGACGATGACGAGGTGGAATTGGGCGAGGAAGACCCATTCGGATCACATCACCCTCTCAGTCAACGAGCCATGGATTTTGCGCTCGCCCTCCAGCGCGAGGCCGAAGAACGCGGACTGATGGCCGACTCCACGGAAAACCGGGATCAAAGTCCCGTCCTGTCCCTCATTCTGCACATCATCACCCTCGGGGGTAAACTCGCCGGCGCCCTCGATGGCTGGGCTCAAGGCCTCGATCCAGAACCTGGCTTCATCATCGCCATGCTGAAACGCGCCCAAGTGCCGCTCAATGAGGCGCTACACGCCTTCGATTGCATCGACGCCGCCGCACTTAATGCCGAAACCCGGCACTGGCTGCAGACCCGCAAACGAGACCTCTTTGAATTGCGCCGCGAAATCATCGACCTCATGCACCACCTGCGCTCCTCCTAAACTACCCGCTGTCTTCTTGCCCCTGACGATTTTGCTGGAAATACGACAGCCCGGGTTTATCACAGCGCTATGCTCGCAGGACTTGTCTTCGCTTTTATCTTCCTGGCTGTCGGAGCCATCGCTTTCGCCTATCTCGTCAAAGGCAAGGCTTGATCCGCCGACGCCAGATCGGAACACGCACGGCCTCGCGCCCGGCCTCACACTCCCCCCGTCCGGAGTCCGACTCGACTTCGTCATAGCCGGCAGCCGAAGCTCTGCGTGGAGGCAGCAGCTCAACAGCTCAACAGATAGCGGATTACGCCCGCAACGTGGCCAGCAGTGACTTGAGTTCAGCGGCGGGCCACTGACCTGGTACCGTGGATTGGTCCAAATACCCGTAGTTTAACACCGATCCAAGCTGGCCCAACAGCAGTCGAGAGACGCGGCCGAATCGCCCCATCCCCATTAAGCTCAGCGCAGTAGATGAACCTGATTCCAGCATAGAGGCCAGCACTGTCAAGTCCGCACTACACTGCGGCGTGACCGCGAATTTCACGATGTCCGCTCCCAGACTCAGCGCTTCGGCGCATAAATCATGCAGTACCGCTTCGGCTGGCTGCCCTAGAAAATCATGATACGAGGCCACCACCAGCGCCCCGCCCTCGTGCGCTTGCTGCACCACCTCCCGAAAGATATGAAGATTGGCAATTTCAATGTCCACCAGTTGAAAATCATCCACCAAACTCCCCAGCAAGGCGCGCCGCGGAGTCAGCCCAAGCTGATTCAGGCCGCCTTCGCGCGGATCGCGCACCGTGAGCAGCGCCGGCCACGGGCAACTGGCCGCGGCGGAGCGAACGGCGGCGGCAGCGTGCGGACAGGCGTCAACTCGGAATTCCACCACGTCACAGGCGCCCGCCACCGACGCCCAGTCGCCACCCGGCAAACCCGGCGTCAGCAGGCTGCCGACCACATTCACGGCATCAAGCCTGATAGATTTTTCCGATGCAACGGGTGAGCTCATGCGCTAGGCTGGGATTTATCAGTCGACAACACCGCGGCCTTTCGCGGTTCATCTTACTGATTCATTGTTTTTGATCATGCTGGGCCGCAAGCAGGAAATCAACCTTCAGTTCAGCCAGCTCCTTGATGTGGTGCTGCTCCTCGTCGCATTCGTCATTGCCTACCAAATCAGGGTCATTTTCCCGGGTTTGTGGATTTTCAGTGATGACCCGGTCCCGGAAATAAACCGATTTTACTGGCTGCTCGCCATCATCGCCCCTTTCACCCCGCTGGTTCTGGAATTTTTTGGGTATTACGATCCCCCATTGCATAAACAGCCGTGGCCATTGTGCTCGATCGGTCAGATGATCAAGGCCGGCATGGTCATTGGCGTGGTCATTGGAGCGATTGTCATTTTTGCCCGCAAAAGCGCCGAAAGCCGCGCCGTACTCGCCCTCCAAGTCGTGGTCGCCCCCGCCCTGCTCCTGACCAAAGAATGGCTCGTGCGCGGCCACCTGCGCCGGAAAATCCACGTCACCGGATGGCGAGAACGCGTCGTCTTCGCCGGCGAACCAAAAGAAATGGACAAACTCATCGCCTCGCTGCCGCGCTCGCAGCGCGACGAAATTGACATCGTCGCCCGCACCGACCTCCGACAACAATCGATCGAAGACTTTGTTAAAACATTGCACACCGCCTCCGTGGAACGCGTCATCGTGGCCGCAAATCACGTCCAGTTCGATAAAATTCAAGACGTCATCAACGCCTGCGAAATCGAAGGCGTAGAAGCATGGCTCTGGACGGATTTTGTCAAAACCTCCATCGCCCGCCCTAGCTTCGACACTCTCGGGGGCCAGCCCATGCTCGTTTTCCGCTCCACCCCAGATGCCTCTTGGGCCCTGCTGGCCAAACGAGTCATCGACGTCGTCGGCGCCTCCGCCATGCTCCTCTTTCCCGGGCTGCTCTTCTTGTTGATCGCCTGGATCGGTACCCGCCTGCAATCGCCCGGACCCGTGCTCTTCACCCAGCGCCGCAGCGGCAAAAATGGCCAGCCATTCACCATGTTCAAATTCCGCTCCATGCACACCGACGCGGAACAACGGAAAGCCGAACTGGAATCCCTCAACCAAATGAGCGGACCGGTCTTTAAAATCGAAAACGACCCGCGAATCTTTCCCTTCGGCGCTTGGATGCGCAAAATGAGCATCGACGAATGGCCGCAGTTTTGGAACGTCCTCCGCGGTGAAATGAGCTTGGTCGGACCCCGCCCACTTCC
>JALRGB010000330.1 GCA_023253575.1 Verrucomicrobiales bacterium | reverse complement strand
CAGTGTTTCCCGCGCGGCGATGGCGAAGGCCAGTCCCCCGATTCCCAAACCCGCGAGGATTTGGGTCGATGGAATGGACAACAAATAAGCGATCGCCAGCATGGTGCTGACAACGATGGCGATCCGGCCCCCGGTAATGACGAGATTGACCATGATGTCATCCAAGCGGCTCAATGTCCGCTGAGCGCGCCGCGTCAGTATCGCGGCGACGAGGGAGAGAAAATGCCAAGCCACGAGCCCCGCCGAGAGGAACAGGATCGTACCACCCACGGGAATTAAGTATCGGCGCGACCGTTCAGGAATGCCAATCAGATACGGAACCTGTTTCATAAGACCCATCGTCAAAACCACGGTCAATGCCGAGACAAATCCATACGGCTGGCCGATGATACCAGAAGGAAGGCGCTTGATCACCCGCATAATCACGCTCGCCGTTGTCCGAGCAATAAAAAAACCTAGTGGAAGAAGTATCGCTATAATCAATGCCTGCCAGAGCTCGAGCCGCCTAACGCGCCGCAGCAGCGCCGGCATTTTCTCTTTAACTTGCTCACGTAGAATAAAATAAGGTATATCGGGAATAGCTCCAGACGGCACCGCCCGCGGCACCGGCAGCCGATCCATCGCATAATAAAGCTCCGAAATATCATCCAGCGTCGCCGACGTAAACTGCCATGGCGCACCCGGCTCAGCACCACTGGGAGCGATTACAATCGATCCCAGACCGTGAACGAAATGGACATACGGATCACTCTGGCCACGGTCATCTGGAATCGATTGCAGTCCCTCCATACCAATCTGTTGCAGCGTGCGCCGCAGATATTGCGCCAGCAACGCCCCGTCAGTATTCCGTATAATTTCCGGGATACGGGTCAAATCGAGGGTCGAAAAAACCATAGCCCGTCCAGAGCCATCCCAATCATCCATCCCTTCCAAAAACGTCCGCATGGTATCCCGGGGGCTCTGCAGCCGAAGATAAGACCGCGCAGACGGCTTATCATCGCCGTACACTTCGAGCAGCGCGGCCCGCGATTTTTCGATTTCCTCGACGCCCGGAATGACCAGCCTCCACGAGCCCGCGGCATCACGCTCCATGTTCACCATCAATATTTTGCCAGATGAAGGCTGCTCTAGGCGCAAAGCAACAGTATCGCCCTCGACCACCAGTGGCAACGCCTGCCAGTTGATAGTGGTCAGATCTATCAATTCAAAATACCGTCGCAATGCCTCCATCGACTGCACCGGCGTGACCGCCTCCGCACGGGGAGCCAAAACCACCGCCTGAGCCGCCCGGTCCCACGCCTCCTCCTTCCCCGAACGAGCCAGAGTCGCCGCCGATAAAAATCCCGCCAGCGCCTCCCGCGGCGACCGCAACACCAACGTCTCCCCTCCTCCGCTGACGGACGATCGCCGTCCGGTCCACCACCTCAGTTCATCCGTGCGGCCAACGAAGGTATGCCCCTCACGCCCCATCTCGAGAATAATGGTGCCAGATCGATCTCCCTCGATCCAGCGCCCCTCCAATCGACGCCCCGTCACCGTGGCTTCGATCCGACCTTGCTGCGGCGCATACCGACCGGTGACCGCCGTGCCCCGCTGCTCCAACACGAGTCTTCCCCCGCCTCCACTCCATGAAATATCCCATTCACTGGTCCAATCCCGATCCGACGCTCCCGCCACAGATGCGAGCAACACCATGAGCCAGACACATTTTAACAAACCCTGCCTCAATGCCCGCACTCGCGTCACTCCCCAGAACCACGCCCTGAAAAACCTCCAGATCCATAGACCTTGGAAAAAACGACCTGCCGCTTCAGTTGCCATAAAATTGGAGAAGAGATACGAATGAAAATGTGATACTTGTGCCGCAGGTCACCCCACAAAAGCGCCCGCGCAAGCCCCAACTAACCCGCAGCCACCCGCTGGGGAGGCTGCGTGACCCCGGAAAGGGTCAATATAAAATGGATCATTAACCTCGCTGCATGGCGAGTAAAATCCGAGCGCACGTCAAATCCCCAGCTCGACGAGGAGTTTTTTCCTTTCGTCTTGCCTGAAGGGTGATTGGCTTCTGATTCTGAATTTTGGGGGTTCATGGGGATTTTATGGAGGCGCCGAGCTGGGGCTCGGCGTTCCCGGAAGCAAATCCCCCGACCTGACCACGCCCGAATCCGCAGTGCAAATGCGGTACGCCGCTCCATCAAACAAAAGGCTACCCCCAGCCTAACGCCAGCCCGTCTCGCCATCACACCCGCCATCGGAGCCTAAAGGACCAATCGCCGTTCCACTTCTTTTTTATGACCTTGGGCTGCCACCACCATGGCCAGCACCCCGTTGATCAAATCACGTGAAAAAATGACATCTCGTACATTTTCTAGCGCGACATCTTCATCCACCGTTGCCGTTGTGGCACACAGGGCGCGCGCCTCGCCGCAAAAGGCATCGATCGCCATCTCGGCAATGACGCGCGCTTCCGCCATCCGCCCGAGCATGAGAAAAGCGGCGACCTCCACCGCCAACACATCAGCGCGCTGACGTTCGCTGGGAAAAAGTGTCTCCAGACGGTCGAGCGCCTCCAGCGGGCGGCCCCGATCCAAACACGCCAGAGCCGTTACGACGCACAGCATGGGTCTGGAAAAGCCGAAGAAGAAGGAGGAGGCAGTCGCCATACGAAGAATCATCTCTAAATGTCATTCGCATGACCAGAAAAAAAGTGCGGAAAAGGCGCCTTTATGACTGACGCCCTCACGCCAAAGTGAGCGGCCCCGCAAACAAATCCGTGACCGAGCGGTCACCCGAGCGGTCACCCGAGCGGTCACACCAGCCCCCGAATCGGCTCGCCCCGAGTGACGGCATCGATTACGCGCGGCGGAATGCCTGACATGAGCCGAACCTGCCCGATATCCATCAGCGTATGCATGATGGTAGCCATAAGGTCCTGCATGGTAACGGGCTGAGAAGCCGGCTCGCCACCGTCTCGCGACGACTGGCCAATGACCTGTCCCATTTTGAGCCCCCCTCCATACAAGAGCAGTGGCGCAAGATTACCCCAATGGTCACGCCCTCCATCTTTATTGATGGCCGGGGTGCGTCCCATCTCCCCGCAACAGACAAGCAAGATAGAATCACGTAGTCCCCGGGCCTCGACATCTTCGATGAAAGCGGACACAGCATGATCGAACGGGGCACCGACATAATCCATGCCGGTCGTCAGAGGGGCATTGTTCACGTCGGCATGCATGTCCCATACGAAGCTGGTGGTGACTGTGACAAATCCGGCGCCCCGTTCACATAAGCGGCGGGCCAGGAGCAATTGTTTCCCCAAAGTCAGTGCGTTGGTGGCGTAATGGTCGCGATTGTTCCATTTTGGGTTGATGCGATCGCGCGGGAGTAGCGAAGCCGTGTCATAACGTGACACCACGCGTTGATCTTCGCGGGAAAGATCAAAGGCGTCAAACACGCCGCGATGCAACGCCTCAAACGCCTGCTGCTGAGAGGCATCAAAGCCCCGGACTTCCTCGCTGCCGTCAGCCCAATGTTTCCATTGATCCAAAACTCCGAGCAACGCCCGCCGATTGTCGAACCGGCCTTCGGGAAGATTCAGGCGCATGTCTTGCTGCAGGTCCGCCCCCGCCCCCGGAACGAAAGGGGCAAAGGCCCGGCTCAGTTCACCCGTGCCTTCAAAATTTCCAAATTCCGTGACCGCCGCCTGAGCGCCGGCCTCAACCGAACGCGGAAACAAGGCCACATTCGTCGGCATAGCCGTGCCAGCCCTCGAGGAGCCGGCAATGCTGGAATACAGCGATCCCATGTTCGCCCGCAACGTATTCGCACCTAGCACAGGCTTGATATCATGGTTGCCGTCTCCCGTGACAAACGAGCGCACCAAACTGAACTTGTGCGCCAACTGAGCCAGACGAGGGAAATGACTGCCAAAGGTAATGCCAGGCAACGTGGTCTTGATCTCGCCGGTCGTACTGCGAATCGAGGAGGACGCCTCCATTTTAGGATCAAATGTCTCGAACTGCGACGGCCCGCCGTGCATAAATAAAAAAATGACCGACTTGTCTTTCAGCGGGCTCAAAGCACCAGCGGCCGCCTGCACGGCGAAGCGGTCAGCCAACGTCAGGCCCCCCAGCCCCAGCGCCCCAGCCCGAAGAAACTGGCGACGCTGCCACCGCCCAGCCTGCCTAAAATGGTCTTGGAATGTCAGCATGCCGATCACTTATGACAGAAACGCAGCCCAGAAGTCGAGTCTTTCTGCAGGGTAAAATAATGAAGGACTGAGAGCTGCGGGGGTGAGGGCTGAGGGGTGAGAGAAGAGAAAGCGCTGCGACCAGGACTTGCATGGAGGGCAAGGCCGGGCTAGGCCTCGCGGCGATGAAACTGACGCTACGACCTGCGGACACCTGCACTTTCGACTGCCTAGCTTTGGGAGAAATCATGCTGCGGATGGATCCGGGCGAGAGCCGGGTACGGGTGGCTCGTCACTTTTCTGTGTGGGAAGGCGGTGGTGAGTACAATGTGGCTCGCGGGTTGCGCCGGTGTTTCGGGCTGCGCACCGCGGTCGCTACGGCCTTTGCGGACAACCCGGTGGGGCGGCTGCTGGAGGATTTCATTTTGCAGGGCGGGGTGGACACTCGGTTGATCAAGTGGGTGCCGTACGACGGCATTGGTCGCACCGTTCGCAATGGCCTCAATTTCACGGAGCGTGGCTTCGGCGTGCGCGGCGCCGTTGGAGTACCGGACCGCGGCCACACCGCCGCTTCGCAACTCAAGCCGGGCGACTTCGACTGGGACCACATTTTCGGCACCCTCGGAGTGCGATGGCTGCACACAGGCGGGATTTTTGCCGCACTCAGCGCCACCACTCCAGAACTCGTCATTGAAGCAGTGGAGTCCGCCCGCCGCCATGGCACCATCGTCAGTTATGACCTCAATTACCGCCCCAGCCTGTGGAAAAGCATTGGGGGCCAAGCACGCGCCCGCGAGGTCAACCGGCGCATCGCGAAGTCGGTCGATGTCCTGATCGGCAATGA
>JALRGB010000167.1 GCA_023253575.1 Verrucomicrobiales bacterium | reverse complement strand
CGCCGAATGTAATGAAAGCGTGCGCGCTTACAGCGTGCCAAAACATCGGCATTTAAGCGAAATCGAGCAGGAATTATCCCGGGCGGCCGGTGAACAGGTGAGAATCACCTTCACCACGCATCTGGTGCCGGTCACCGCCGGTATTTGCACAACAACCTACGCTTCCCTGCGTCCGGGCGTGACCGCGGCCCGCGTGACGGAAGTCATGACGAGCCTGTACGAATCAGCCCGGTTCGTCCGCTTGCTCGGCGAGGGTGGTTGCCCGGATACAAAAAATGTGGTCGGCACCAATTTTATCGATATCGGCTGGGCGGTGGACGATCGCACAGGCCGGGTCATTTTGCTCAGTGCTGAAGACAACCTGATCAAGGGCGCGGCCGGTCAGGCTATCCAGAGTTTTAACCTGCGTCATGGGTTTGACGAGGCGCTGGGCCTGCTCTAGCCCGCGAGTGCTGTTCTCGCGGCGGACTTTTTTTTCATTTGTTCCGCTTTTCAGCGGAACGTCACTGAGGGGAGGGACGGGCTGATTCCTAGCGAATCAGCCCGCGATACCGACGGCTCCCTGCATTATGGGAGCTTGACTCGGTAATAAGTGGCGGCTGTGCCGGCTGGAGGGGTGATGACCGTCGACGTTGTGGCGCCGCCCGAGGGGATGGTGCCGGGCAGATCAGCCCAGCCAGCCAATGCGGCCGCTTGTTGGATCACGTAGTTTTTTCCGGGCTCCGATGTCCAAACCAAAGTGACGGCGCCGGTGGCCTGATCGCGGGTCGCGCTGACGATGACGAAGTTTGTCGTCACTGGCGGACCGGGCGGCACGTTCGGGCCAGATGTCATGTTCGCCTGCACGGCGGCTTCGTTGAGAACGCCGTCGTAAACGCGGAATTCATCGAAGGTGCCAGCGAGGTTGGCGTCGCCTGCCCAGTTGGACCGTCCCAGCCAGTTATTGACATCATGGACGTCACGCAGATTGCCGACGAACGAAGCGGCTTCGGGGGTGCGGATTTCCCCATCGCGCCAATAATTGATCAACGTGGTGCCGAGCACACTGTTGTCGAGGGTGACAACCACATGGATCAACGAGCCGTCACCGATGGGTGTGACCACATCCGAATCATAGGTCACGGCTCCTCCGCCCGCCGGAGATTCGTCGCGCCACTCGAACCGCTGCTGGTCGTAATTGGCGCCGCGGGACGCCGTCAAGGCGACATAGTCTTTGCCTTCGCCGCCGCCGCCAGGAGCGAGTTGTTCCTGGCCAAGGGAATCACCAAAGTCGAAAACACGACCCCAAGCCCCAGCTGAGTCGGTGACGGAGAACCATCCTTCCAGCGAGACGACGCGGCGGGATGAGAGAATGCCGTTGACCAGATCGATGTAAGGAGCGCTGGCGCTCGGGCCACCCGGCAATTGTACGGCGGTTCCAGTAAAGGACGCCCCCTCGCCGCGGATCGTGGCCGGAGCATTGCCGGCCAAGTCAGGCGAAGTGTCGCCATCGTTGGCGGCAGCCGCTGGATTGTTAAAGGCCCAGCGGTGAGCCAGCGGCGGGAACGCCGGACCATTCGAGTTAGGATTCGAGCCTTGAGCCAGTTCCACGCCATCGCTCAGCCCGTCCCCATCCGTGTCTGGGACCAACGGGTTGCTGTTGCTTGCAATTTCTGCTCCATCGACGGCGCCATCACCATCGGTGTCAGCCTGCAGCGGATGGGATCCGGAATTACCGGCGTTGACGAAGAGGCCGGTGTTGGTTTCAGCCACGTCAGACAGGCCATCGCCGTCAGAATCAGCGGCATCCGGGCGGCTCCCGCGACGGAATTCGTCCAGTGCCTTCAGCGTGTCGCTGTCGGTGTCGGACGTCGCATCAGCGGCGAGATTACGGTTCAGTCCGTAACGGAGTTCATACCAATCAGGCATGCCGTCGCTGTCGGTGTCAAAAACCGGCACGATTTCGGAACCCGCCGCCGAATTGGCGGTGATTTGCTCCTGCGACATCAATCCGCTGTAAATGCGGAATTCATCGAAGGTTCCAGCCAGATTCGAGTCGCTGGTCCAGTTTGAGCGGCCGAGCCAGTTGTTGATGTCATGCAGATCACCCAGCCCCCAATTCAAGGCCATCTCGGTTTTCTTGACTCCGTTTTCGTAGGCGATCGCCTTTTTGGTGATTTCGTCAACGGTAACGACGAAATGGAATTTGCTGCCGAAGGTATTGGTGGTGTACGCTCCGACCACCCCGCCGCCGCCGCGAGGGTCTTCGTTGCGCCAGTCAAGCTGCCGGACATTCTGATCGTTGCCGTTATAGGCGGTCAACATCAAGTAATCGCGGCCTTCGATGCCACCGCCATTGGTGTTGCCGGGGCCCGTGATTTCACGGATCGTGGGTAAACTGGAGCCGAAGTCAAAGACCCGCGCCCATGCGCCAGAACTATCGCTCACGGTGACCCATCCTTCGAGCGTCATCGTGCCGGATCCGCCGCGGGAGCGGCCATGGCGCGAGATGAAGCCGTTGGGAAGATCGACATAAGGTGCGGTGTCACTGGAGCCGCCGGGCAACGTCAATCCCGTGCCGTTCCACGTAAAACCTTCGCCCAAAATGGCGCCATTGGCTTCGCCGACGGAATCGACGACGACGGTGGCTGTCGAGGCGCTGGTCTCATTAAAACCATAACGATTGACCAGCAGGAGTAACGGCACGCTGGATGCGCTTTTCGGGTCCGTTCCTTGGGCGATTTCCACTGCATCGGGGAAGGTGTCGCCGTCGGTGTCGACATTGTTCGGGTTGGTGCCCAGCGTGATTTCCTGACCGTCGGGCAGGGTATCGCTATCGGTATCAGCCAACAAAGGGTTGGTGTTGTGGGTGTTGACTTCGACCCCGTCATTCAAGCTGTCGCCGTCGGTATCGACCCGTTGCGGGTCAGATCCAATCTGGAATTCCTTCAAATTGGTCAATCCATCGCTGTCGCCATCGAGCGCGGCATCGGCGGCATTGGAAGGACTCAGGATAGCCGGACGTTGAGTCTCGTAATAGTCAGGAATGCCGTCACCATCGGTGTCCGGTAATCCAGCATTCGGTCCGGCCGTCCGGCTCGCGGTCAATTCATCGCCAGTCAACGCCGTGTCATAGACCCGAAATTCATCAAAAGACGCGGCTGCATTGCCGTCAGCCGTCCAGTTCGAGCGGCCCAGCCAGTTGTTGACGTCGTTTAAGTCCGCGAGCACGAAAGGTGTGGCGGCATCAGCCGTCAGCAGCTCGCCGTTGCGCCAATAGTTGATGACACTGCCGCCGGCTCCGTCCGGTTTGACGGTAACCGCATAATGAAATAATTGGCCAAAAGTCGTTGGTACGCCGCTATCGAGCGTGGTCGCTCCGCCAGGCCCAGGACCTCCCGGTGTCTCGTTGCGCCACTCCACACGCTGCGCGTTATAGTCTGTGCCGCGAGCAATCGAGAGCAGCAAGTAATCCTTGCCCTCACCACCCCCGCCAGGACCTGTCACTTCGGCTCCCAAGGAGTCGCCAAAATCGAAAGCACGGGCCCAGACGTGGCCGCCCGCATCCACCGACATCCAGCCTTCCAAAGTACACTCGGTCAGGCCGGAAATCAGGCCATTCGGGAGGTCGACATACCCCGCGGTATTCCCTGATCCGCCGGGCAGTTTTACGGAATTACTCGTTAACAATGAGGAGTCGCCGCGAATGACTGCCGGTTCGCCGCCCGCTATTTCGTTGGCAATCACCGTTCCGTCGGGAGCCGGACCCGAAGGCGCATTGAAGGACCAGCGCTGCACCAAGGCGGCGTCCAATGACAGGCTGCCGACAGTCATCAGAGCGCCCATGAGAATCCATGGGCGATGAGCGGACGCAGCTGAATAGCCGACGGGGGTCGTATTCATTTTGAGGTGTGGGGGTTGTGAAAAAAGGGGGATTTGTGGAAGCCGTAGGCCGCGGGATGAATCGCTGCCTAAAACCCCATTAATTTTTCATTTTAGGTGAATTGCCAACTTCGACACAAGCCGAAAATCGACATATTTCGCTCATCTCTGACTTGCCATGTTTGGACGACTTCGAATTAAATAACGGCTTATGAATGGTGAGAATACTATGTGTCGTCGGAGGTGGTGGGGTGGGTGGCCCGTGGAACTGTTGGCGTTGGGGTATTGCCTCGGGGTGATGGGGGTGGCGCGGGCGGGGGATGCTCGGGCTGGTGTGCCGGTAGGTGGCGACCTGAAAGTTGATCCTTTGGAGTCGAGGCAAGGCGGGGCTGGTCCGCTTTTCACGGCGGTGCCGGCGGCGGTCTCGGGGGTCGATTTCCAGATGAGTTGGGGTGATCTTGACTTGTATCTCAAGGAAATGCTCCGGATGAACCCATCGGGGGGAATTTGCACTGGTGACATCAACGGGGACGGTCTGCCGGATTTTTATGTGACTAGTCCCTCGGGAGGCGGGCGGTTGTATCGCAATCGCGGAGGCTTCCAATTTACGGATGCGACGCAGGAGGCTGGGTTGGGCACTGATTTTTGGGGGACTGGGGCCTCGATGGTTGATCTTAATAACGACGGGCATCTGGATCTGTTTGTTTGTTGTTATCGGCAGCCGAACCGTGCTTACATCAATGATGGAACTGGGCGGTTTAGCGATCGTGCGGCGGCGCTTCAACTCGGGTTTTCTGGTGGCAGTATGACGATGGGGTGGGCTGACACGGATGCCGACGGTGATCTTGATGGGTATCTGGCCACCACAGGGACGGCGCCACCGCCGACGGCAAAATTTCGGGTGAAGATGGTACCGCGGGCTGGCGACGGGAAGGAAGTGCCGGTGGTTGTGCCGGAAGTAGAGGAATACTGGCAAATTCTGATTTTACCTGGTGACCGGGCGATGCGTATTGATTCGGCGCAGCATGACCGGGTTTTCCGTCAGGATGTGGGGAAGTTCAGTGACGTGACGACGGCTTCGGGAGTGAAGGGGCCGTATTTCACGTTGTCGGTGACGGCTTGGGATTATGATGCGGATCAGCGTCCGGACTGGTATGTCGCGAATGATTTTAGCGGGCCGGACCGGTTGTTGCGCAACCGTGGGGACGGCACTTTTGACGACCGACTGTTACAATCCGTGCCGCACACCCCTTGGTTTTCCATGGGGAGTGACACCGGGGATTTGAACAATGATGGATTGATCGACCTCTTTGCGACCGACATGTCGGCGACGACTCACTACCGGGAAAAAGTCATGATGGGGAACATGGATACCATGTCGTGGTTTTTAGACTGGGCTGAGCCCCGGCAATTTATGCGGAATGCCGTGTATTTGAATACTGGCACCGGCCGCATGTTGCAAGCCGCCCAGCTTTTGGGGGTGTCGAGCACCGATTGGACATGGACGCCGCGGCTGGAAGATTTCGACAATGACGGATGGGTGGACTTGTTTATAACCAACGGGATCATGCGCGATGCGATGCATTCCGACATGACCGATTATGCTGATAACGTGCTTAAACCCGGGACCCCCGAGTTTGTGAAATTTTGGAAAGAGCAGCCGATGAGAAAAGAAAAGAATGCCGCCTTCCGCAATACGGGGGCGTTGAAATTCGAAAACGTTGGAGCGGCTTGGGGACTGGACCGCGAAGGTGTCAGTTTTGGCGCGGCCACGGCGGATTTCGACAACGATGGAGATCTCGATTTGGTGGTGAGCAATGCGGATGTGCCGGCCAGCGTCTATCAAAACAATTCTGTTGTCGGCCATGTGGCCAAAGTGCGTCTGAAGGGAACGTCCAGCAATCGTTGGGGATTAGGCGCCACGGTCAGAGTGCGGTTGCCGGACGGGCAGCGGCTGACGCGCTATGTGACGGCGACCCGCGGGTATTTGTCCGCGAGTGATCCTGTCGTTCATTTCGGGTTGGGCGAGCAGTCGATGATTGCGGAATTGACGGTCGAGTGGCCCAGCGGGCGGTGGCAATCGTTCACGGATCTGCCTGCGGATCGGTTTTTTCACATCACGGAGGCGGGTGCGGAAGCGGAGGCGAAGAAAGCCGGCGCGCCGGCGCTGGCTTCGCCGCCAGCGGCCGCACCGGCCGCACCGGCCGCACCCCCGTTGTTTAGCCGGTCTGGTGGACTGGGTGGTTGGCAACACCGGGAGCGGGTCTTCGATGATTTCGAGCGCGAGCCATTGCTGCCCAACAAACAGTCGCATCAAGGGCCAGGGTTGGCTTGGGGTGACGTCGATGGTGACGGGGATGATGACGTCTTTCTGGGCGGGGCGCGCGGGCAGAGCGGCTCGCTGGCGATCAATGCTGGGGCCGGCCAGTTTTCGTTACGCGAGGTGTCGGCTTTTGTGGCGCACGCAGCCAGCGAAGACATGGGAGCGGTATGGATTGACGTGGAAGGCGATGGGGATCTCGATCTGTATGTGGTCAGCGGCGGCAGTGAAACCGCGCCGGACGACGCTTCCTTGCAAGACAGAATTTATTTGAATGACGGGAGCGGCGGATTGACGGACGCACCGGCGGGTACCCTGCCGGTCGAGACCGCTAGCGGGAGCACTGTGGCGGCTGCGGATATCGACATGGATGGCGATGTCGATTTGTTTGTCGGAGGGCGCGCCGTGCCCGGCCAGTATCCGCGGCCTAGCCCAAGCTTTTTATTACTCAACACAGGAGGGAAATTTACGTCGACCCCGCTCGATTGCGGGGTGGTGAATGCGGCTCAATGGGCCAATCTGGACAGCCGAGACGGCCCCGAACTTGTAGTTGCCTGCGAATGGGGTTCTCTGCGCACGTATGCGGTCCGCGACTCCGGGCTTGCGGAAACCACGGCGGATACCGGGCTTGGGAAATGGATTGGATGGTGGAATGGAGTGGCCGTGGTCGATGTTGATCACGATGGGGATGCCGACCTCGCGGCCACGAATTTTGGGCTCAACACCAAATACAAAGCGACGGCGGAGCGGCCCGAAATGATGTATTATGGAGTTTTTGATGATACTGGCCGGGTGCAGATTGTGGAGGCGAAATTTGAGGGCAACTCGCTGTTGCCGCGGCGCGGGCTGAGTTGTTCGAGCAAGGCGATGCCCTTCATCAAGGACAAATTGAAGTCGTTTCACACGTTTGCGGCTGCCTCGTTGGGCGACGTATACACGGAGGAGAAGTTACGCAAGGCGACCCGTCTGGAAGTCAACACGCTCGAGAGCGGGGTGTTCATCAACTCGGGTGGAAAATTCACGTTTCGACCATTTGGGCGGTTGGCCCAGATGGCACCGTCCTTTGGGGTGGCGGCGGGCGACTTTGATGGGGACGGTCATCCGGACGTGGTGATGGCGCAGAATTTTTATCATCCTCAGCGGGAGACAGGGCGGATGAATGGGGGATTGGGAGTATTTTTGAAAGGCGATGGTCGCGGTAGTTTTGACCCGCTGTGGCCGCGCGCGAGCGGGTTGGTTGAGTCGGGTGATGCCCGGTCGGTGGCGGTGACGGATGTCAATGGTGACGGTGCGCCGGATTTGGTGATGTCGATCAATGATGCGGCTCCCTCGGTCTGGCTTCATCGAGGAGGGGACTTTCTCGGGGTGCGGCTGACCGGTCCTCGGGGGAATCCAACTGGGTTGGGTGCCGTGATTTCTGTGCAGGGCGGGGCTGGGCCGCCCTCGGTGCTGGAGGTAGCGGCGGGGGGAGGGTATTTGACGCAGCATGGATCCACGCACTTTTTCGCGGCATCTGGATCATCTGCTCGAGTGACAGTGCGGTGGCCGGATGGAGTTGTCACCACCGCCACCGGCGAGCCAGGACGGTTGTTGAACATCGTTCATGGAAAGTGACGTAGCCAAGCCCGCGGCTCGCGGCTGCCGCTTTTTTCTTATTAATGAATACTCAAAATCACTCGCCTTCGGCGGCTTCCCATTCCACGCGCCGGTCGTTTCTGCAGGCTGCGGGGGCGGTCCTTGCTTCTCCGATCCTAGTGTCGGCTACTGCCGGGGAGACGCGCAAAATCAAAGTCGGGCTCATCGGGTGCGGCAGCGTCTCGCGCATGTATTTGCCGCATCTGGCCGCCTCGCCATGGGTTGAACTCGTCAGCGTCTATTTCAACCCCCACGGACATGAGGGTCGCAACGAACAACGACACACACTTTCCATCGTGGGAACTCAGGGGGCCATGGGGCTTGTGGGGTACGACTGGGAACCGGGTGGAGTGGAATTGGCAACTCCACAGAATCCTGAATTTAAACGTTTTGCGGTGGAACAAAACGGCTATCGCTGGGAGGAAGGGGCATCCGTGGCGGCCGAATGCCTCGCCACTGGTCGCGAACCGTTGTTTACGGCCGGACACGCCGTGCACGTGTGCGAGATCATGATTGCCGCCCGGGAATCGCAAGCCTTAGGTCGGAGGATTCCCCTCCAGACGACGTTTCAATGGCCCGTAGTGATTTGAAAACCAAAGTCATGGGACGCCTTGGCGATGCCGCAGGTGCGCTTTATCCTAAAAAGGAAACTGAGTACCCGTCGCAGACACTTGACCAGAAACCCAGGCCCAACGGGGCGGCCTGTGAAAGCTCAGGGAATCGTGTCTCATTGAGTGGGTAAGGCTCCGTTGGAGCCGCTCGAACACCGCGTTTCCGATTACATGTCCTTACATTCCATGTCCTCGTCGGGAAGTTTACTTCGCGCTGGCCGGGTACGCTGGCCCCGGTTTCCACACTTGGCCTTCGGGCCACATCCCTCAAGACACGTACACGAAACCGCTTCTTCGCATCCGGTCCCATGCCAAAAAGACGTTCGGAGAGGCGTTCGGCGCCGCGACCGGGGTCAGCGACCCACGGCTAGTGCGTCAGTAAGTGGCCAGAG
>JALRGB010000067.1 GCA_023253575.1 Verrucomicrobiales bacterium | reverse complement strand
GGTTTTATCGTGCGCCCTGCCGAGCGGCAGGGCGCTTTTCTGACCCAACTGGCCACCCCTCGACTTCTTTCCCCTCCCCGACCGGAAGCGGCCTGGCTCCGGCAATTCCAGACGCTCATTCATCCCAACCAGCTGGGGCATTCGTTTCACGCACTAGTACTGGAAAAAAATTCTCTGCCGGAGCATCCAGCAATGGCTTGTGACGCCCCGATGCGGCAGATAAAGTGAAAGCCCGCCGGACGGACATTTCCTTGTTTTTTAATCATGTCGACACCCCAAAAAATTTCTCTGGCCTCGCGCCTCACCGCCGGGTGTGTCACGTTGGTCATTATTCTGGCTGCCGCTGCGGCCGGAGTTGGCTGGTGGTGGAAATTTCGCGCCGCCGCGCTTGAACGCGCGCAGCAAGCAGCGCCTGCAGGAGGCCTTCAACATGCTGCGCCTGAACGCACTGCAGAGGTTCGAACCGTGTCGGAAGACCCCGCCGCCCCCTCACCGCCGCCGGCAAAAACACCGGAAACCCAACCCCGATAATCCGTCCGAAGGGAGGGGCAGGCCCGCTATCGCCTCGTCCAGACACTGGATTGCGCCAGCGACCATGGAAATTTACGAGCCGTCTCGCGAATCAAAAACGGCTGGTCACGCACGGTTTCCAAGCTGAAAGCCGGATCGAGGTGAAACCGCAGCCAATCCAAAGTGGGGCCGGTGGGCCAGTTTTCCGGAGGCGTGAATTCACCGAGCCAGGTACAAGGCGTAGTCAGGACGAGAGTACCACCTGATCGCATCAGTGAAGGGAGTCGAGCCAACATCCGAGACGGGTCCGGCAGACGGCAAATCAGGTTGGCCGCATGGACCAGATCAAAATCTCCGATATCCCCGCGGAGATTGACTGCATCCCCCTGTTCGAAGCGCACTCTTTCAGGACGGGCTCCAATCGGACGGCGCGCCACCAACGACGTGCGCAAGTGACCTTCGTCGATCCGCTGATAGGGCACAGCTCCCTCGTCGCGCAGTTGGCGAGCCGCCGCGATGAAGGCATGAGAATAATCGATTCCGATCACCTCGTCACAAAAAGAAGAAAGTTCAAAACTCGAGCGGCCGACGGCGCATCCTAGATCCAACGCCCGGGCCCGCGGGCTGGCCGGGACGTTTTCCACTACCGTCCGCACCGCAAATTGCAAAGCCTCCCCTTGGCCCGCGGCCGCTCCTCCCGCTGGCAGAATTTCCTCGTCGGCGGCGTAGTGAAAAAGCAGGTATTCGTCGAGGAGTTTGGTTGATTCGTAGATATTAGGCATACGGAGGCGGGCGTGAAGGGAGAGATATGTATCGATGACTGGCGGAAAATTACCAGCGGCCGGGTGAGGAGGCGCGGGAGGCGCCATGGCGGGTCACGATTTCCGAGCGTCTTGGAGCAGGAGGGTCAGCGGTTTTCCGTAGCGCAGGGCGACCCATGCGAGCAGGGTGGCGTAACTGGCGGCGAACGCCCATGGCCACCAAGTGGCGACGGCGGCAAAGACGGTTTGAGCATCGACACCTGCGCCCAGACGGCCGGCCATCCAGGCTGTTTGCAGGCCAAAAAGCTGCATCATGGCCCCATAAGCGAGGTTCATGGACATGCCGCGAAAGCTGAGAGCGGTGGCGCGGCGCTCACTGGATATCACCTGATTCAGATGGAGGGTGAGGCTGTAATGCAGGGCGCGCATCCCAAGCCAAAGGGGCACCACGGCCCAGAGCCCCCACCAAGCAACCGGATGCGCCAGCCCCCACAAGCCGGTCACGACGAGCGCCGCCACCAGATGATAAAGGCCGCTGGCCTGAAAAGCACGAGCGGTTCTCTCGAGCAATCCGGCCGTGGCCAGACCGAGCAAGGCGCCGGCCGCCCCGATCCATCCGTACCATTCCGCCGGAATCTGCAACACCCGGTAAAACTGGCTGGCGACGGAATAAAAAAGCCGCAGGAAACTGTCACAGAGCAACCCCGTCATCAGCAGCACCAAGACAGCCGGAGAATGCATGATCCAACGCCCGGTGGCGAGGACCTCGCGAAAAGCGGCCGCTAAAGAAGTGGCATCGAGGGCCTGCTTTTTCGGCTCGGTGGGAGCGGGCCGAAACCGGCACGCCGTCACGAGTGCTGCCGCTGCCGTCATGAGGCAAAGGGCGAGAGGAATGCGCATAGTGACAGCCGACGACAACGTCACGTCCATGCCGAGCGCGCGCACGATAGCGGTCATCCGAGGGGCGTCATAGGTGACGGCGCCCACCACCGAGGCCACGATGAATCCCGCCGGTGACCAGCGCAACAGACGGGCTTGGATTTTCTGCCAGGCCATTTCCCGGCCTTCGACCGGGAGAGAATCGTAGGTCAACGCTTCGTCCGCCCCGCTGGCACAGGCTTCCGCCGCTCCACTGAGCACACGGTTGAGCGCAAATACCCAAAAGGTGAACGCACCCCCGCCGCGCGGCATAAAAAGGAGACACGCCATCTCCAAAACCATCAGCACCGCGCTGACAATGACCAGTCGGCGACGCCCAAATTGGTCTGCCATCGCTCCAGAAGGCACCTCTAACAGAACAATCGTCACGGCCCACAGAGCATTCAAGGCGGCAAACTCTTTCAACGTCAGCCCGAAATCGAGAAACAGGATGGTGAAAACAGGATAATAAAACCGGCAATTAAAGAAAATGCGGAAGAGCATAAAGCACAAGGCATTGCGCTCCGCAAGGCGGCGGGATTCAAGCGATGGCTGGTCCCGCATTAGCAGAAAAAGGGTCGCGACAAAATGGCCGGGCTCCCGAAAAAATGACGCCAGAGACAGAACGCGGACGCATTCAAGGAATAGCTGCCCCCGCAGCTGGCCGCCCCCGCCCGAGATCCATCAGAAAAAGAAGGATTCAAGCCGCAATGACCTGATGGCGATGGATGGCGGGATTGACAATGTCCCGGACAAATTTCTCTGGCGGCGCCGCTTCCCCTTCCGCAAAGACATACAACCGCTGAGTGATGGTCAGTTTCTTCAGGAGAAACCCGGGATCGGGCAGACTGCGGTAATAAGCGAGGATGGTCTCGCGTTCGAGGTCGAGCGCACCGGGCTTAAATCCATAATCGAGGATAAAGGAATGACCGGACAGGGCGGGACTGGCGCCGAAGTGAACCTGCTGGCTGACTTCTTCGACCAATGTTTTTTGCACGAAGTCGCGTGCGGCTTGCTCGCTACCCTCGATTTCTAGGGTGTAGCGCCGGGTGGCGTGGTAGGTATGCGGTGTGGGCAGCGGCGAATAGACGAGGGCATTGGCATCGCCCGCGTGGTCATAGCGACCCGTCACCTCGGCATCAATGAAAACGCTCATGACAGTGAGAGAGAGGCTGATGCAGATGGACTCTCCCCGGAGGTGAGCTCTTTTTCGAGGCGTCGCAGGACTTCAGCGTAACTTTCCATAACCCCGCCCAGATCGCGCCGAAACCGGTCCTTGTCCATCTTCTCGCCCGTCTGTGCATCCCAGAGACGACACGTATCAGGCGAAATCTCATCCGCCAACACCACCGTGGCCGGATCACTGGCCAGTCGGCCAAACTCGAGCTTAAAATCGACCAACATCAATCCAGCTCCAGAAAAAATCTCCGTAAGCAAGTCATTGACGCGCAATCCAAAAGCCTTGAGCCGGACCACCTCCTCGGGAGTGGCCAGCGCCAGTTCACGCACATGCTCGTCATTGATCATCGGATCCCCCAACGCGTCATCCTTATAATAAAGCTCAATCAGCGGTCCAGACAGGCGGACGCCCTCGGGACGCCCCAGACGCTTGGCCAAACTGCCAGCAACGACATTGCGCACCACCAGCTCAATCGGAATGATATCCACTTTTTTGACAATCAAGGCGACGTCCCCAGCCTCGCGCACAAAATGCGTGGGCACCCCGCGCGCTTCTAACGCACGGTACAAAAGAACGGTCAGCGCCTTATTAAAGCGCCCTTTGTTCTCAAATTCAGCTTTTTTGGCGCCATTAAAGGCGGTCGCGCTGTCCTTGAACTCCATGAGGAGTTCATTGGGATGATCGGTGGCGAAGAGGCGTTTGGCTTTGCCCTCGTAGAGCGGGGTCATGACTTCTGTATCGGTCCGGGTGTGGCGGGGGTCAAGCGGCGTCCCTCATTCCTTCAAGAAACTAGGCCCACGGAACCCGCACGATTCTGATGGCGGGTACGCACTCCTAAGGATACAATGACCGCCGACGTGAGGACTGATTTGATTCGACTGGCGCTGACCGTTTTTTTGGCTGGGCTCATTCCCTGCGCCATGGTGAAGGCGGCGTTGCCACAGCAAACGGCGTTGCCTCAGATCGAGCCTTTACCTGAAAGGCCGGTGATCTTGGAGCCTGATGCC
>JALRGB010000786.1 GCA_023253575.1 Verrucomicrobiales bacterium | reverse complement strand
GCCGCGAAGCGAGAGCGCCCGCAGAAAACCCGCCTTGGCGTCGACCGCTTCCATGTCATCAATCAACAAGGCGGCCGCAGCGGCGGAGATCTCGGCGGCCGTCAGTTCGCGGCCGGCGTCGATGGCTGATGTGAGGTCGTTTAATACATTGATCATCAAATGTGTGGAATTTAAATCGATTCTTAGCGGACGGGTTATTTTACTGGCAGCGTGGCGTCCTTGGTGGGGAAGGCGGCGGGCACGGGGATGGTAACGGTACCGGTGGCGGCCCATTCGGTTCCCCGTTGCAGCACGGTGTAGAAACCGGCGCATTGCATCGAATAGTCGGCATGGCCCATGGGGGTGTGAAAGACGCGACCTTTTCCATAATCGAGGACCATGAGCATGGGTTCGGGTCGGTTCGTCACCTGGCTGGTTGCCGTGGCCAGAACTTTCATGTTTTCGGCAGGGCCGCGCAGTTTGTCGTAGAGTTCATCTTTGCAGTGTTTCCATGAGGCGGGCAGGCCTTTGGTGATCGGGTGGGTCGCGCCTTCGCCGAAGAGATCGACATTAAATTCAAATTGATCGCCGTGATTACCGCCGGCGCCGGGGCTGGTGTCGCGGACGAGTTTTTGATCTTTGACGTAGATGTAGGGGCCGTTTTTTTCATCGCGGTCACCCCATCCGCCGAGACCGATCATTCGGTTGTACTGCAGCCAATCTGGGAAGGCGTTGTTGGCGGCATGGATGCAGACGAACCCGCCGCCGCCGGCTACATAGTCGTCAAAAGCGATTTTGACCTGCAGCGGCCAGATGACGCCGTTGTAGTTGCTCACGACTGCTTTGTATTTAGAAAACTCGGGCCGCCACTGCGCCCATTCCTCCGCCGACGCGCGATCGGTTGGCGTCGTGCTGACCTCCACCATAAATCGGCCGCTCGCCTCCAGTGCGCTCTTTAGTACCGGAGTCGTGCTCTTCCAGTTGTGATTGTTCTGGCCATCGATAATCAAAACCGGAATTTTGGGCGACTCCGCTGCCAGCGAGCAAACGGCAAAGACACAGGATAGGAGACAGATAAATGCTTTCATCACCCCTATGCTGCCCGCATCGCCCAGCCGTGGCCAGCACAAATGTTTGGAAGGATCTGGTCCGGGGCTCCATCAAACGACAAAGAAAATTGAGCCCCCACTCTCCGACACATGGCCACAACCTAAGCCCCAACGGGGCGTCCTGTGAAAGCCCGGGCATCGCCCTGGGAATTTCGCAAAATAAGGACCAAGCCCTGTAGGGAAGTTGATTCATTTCCCGACGAGGGCTGGCCACTGTTTTACGGCCCAAAGGGGAAAGAAACCGCGGGGAAACCGTGGCAGTGTGACCGGGGATTTGCTGATGCGATTCTTATTGCCTTGGGAGTGGGGGGATTGGCATGATGAGGAATCTAATTCGTTGGCGAGATTGGTTTCGCCTTGTGATCGTATGAACCCTCAAACTGCCGTCTGTCCTTTTGTGTCCCAAGTGTGTTGGCTGGGCCTTATTCTCTTGTCTCCGCTGGGCTTGGTAGCGGCGCCGGTCAGTTATTATCGCGAAGTGCGGCCGATTTTCGAGGCTCAGTGTCAGGGGTGTCATCAGCCGGCCAAGGCCAAGGGTGATTATGTGATGACGGATTTTGCCAAGTTGTTGGCTGGGGCGGAGAGCGGGATGGCGGTGGTGGCGGGGCGTCCGGCGGAAAGTCATTTGTTGAGTGTGATCACGCCTGGTCCCAATGGGGAGGCGGAGATGCCTCAGAAGCGTCCGGCGTTGCATCCGGTGCAGATCGAGCTGATCCGACGGTGGATTGAGGAAGGCGCGCAGAACGACACGCCGGCGGACGCGGAACTTCGTTATTCGGCGGAGAATCCGCCGGTGTATGGCGCGCCGCCATCGGTTTCTTCGCTCGACTGGTCGCCCGATGGTCAGTGGATTGCAGTGGCCGGGCATCATGAAATTTTGCTACACCGGGCCGATGGATCCGGACTGGCGGCGCGGCTGATCGGGGTGTCGGAGCGGGTGGAATCTGTCGCTTTTTCGCCGGACGGCCAGTGGTTGGCGGCAGCTGGCGGCAATCCTGGGCGGAGCGGGGAGATCCAAGTCTGGAAATTGGCGGATCATTCACTAGCCCTTTCGCATGCGGCCACTTTTGATACGTTGTATGGCGTGAGCTGGTCGCCGGATGGAAAATTCCTAGCCTTTGGGTGCGGTGATCATGGCGACAATTCGGTGAGAGCCCTAGAAGTGGCGACGGGCCGTGAGGTTTTGTCCAATGGAGCGCATGGGGATTGGGCGCTGGACACGGCATGGTCGATGGATGGGTCGCATTTGGTGTCGGTCGGGCGCGATATGGCGGCCAAACTCACCGAGGTGGCGAGTCAGCGGTTTATTGATAATATTACGTCGATTACTCCCGGCGCGCTGCGAGGCGGGCTGCACGCGGTGCAGCGCCATCCGGGGCGAGACGATGTGTTGTTGGGCGGGGCGGATGGAGTGCCACAAGTGTATCGGATGCACCGGCTGACCAAGCGGGTCATCGGGGACAATGCCAGTTTGATCCGCCGGTGGCCGGCGATGCCGGGGCGTGTGTTCGGGTTGGCTTGGCGGCCGGACGGGCGTGCTTTTGCTGCCGTCTCCAGTCAGGGGGGGCAGGGCATGGTGCGGGTGCACGGTGCGGAATACGATCCAGCTTTGCCTGATGACATTAAGGTGATTGTGGAAAAAGAAGCGGCTGGCCACTCGCCGGACGAGCGCAAGCGGCTGGAAGATTACCTGACTGCGGATACGCGGGTCTTGAGTGAGCGGGCGCTGGAAGGCGATCGTTTGTATAGTGTCGACTGGAATCCTGATGGTTCACGGCTGGCGGTGGCGGGAAGCCAAGGGCTGCTGCGCATTCTTGACGGGGCCAGCAGCGTCGAAGTCGTGGCCATTCCGGTGGCGCCGGTTGACCCATCGGTGTTGGTGCGGGCGCGTCCTGCGGCACCGCCCGTGCTCCCTGCTGTGCCGAGGGTGGGCGAACTGCCTGAGCCGGTGATTGACCCAGCCGGAGTGACGGCCTTGGTGGTGGAGCCGGCTTCGGTGACGCTCAGCGGCCCGACCGAGGCGGCTCAGATTGTGGTCACAGCGCATTTGCGTGACGGGACGACGGTTGACGCCACGCGGGCAGTGGCCA
>JALRGB010000778.1 GCA_023253575.1 Verrucomicrobiales bacterium | reverse complement strand
GGTGGTTTTGTATCTGGGTCTTTTCTTCTTCTGTAGCTGGGATCGCTGACCCCGGTTGCGGCGCCGAACGCCTCTCCGAACGATTCTTTTGTGCGGCTGGGGAGGGGGAGAGGTCGACTGGCGCTTACCATTCGATCGTTTGGCCGAGGCGTCCGACTTCGACGGTGGCCTGATGAGTTTCGCGGAGCGCCTTTTGCAAGGCTTGGCTGCGTTCGGGTTCGCCGTGGACCAGCCAAGTTTGTTCCTTGCGTCCGGAGAGGCGCTGGTAATAACGCAAGAGTTCGCTGTGATCGGCGTGGCCGGAGAAGGAATCGAGTGTCTCGATGCGGGCCCGGACGCGGACGCGTTCGCCGAGTACGTTGACCTCACGGAATCCTTCTCGCAGTTTCCATCCCAGCGTTTGTTCTGCGCAATACCCGACAAAAAGCACGGTTGTGCCGGGGTCATCTAGATTGTTTTTCAAATGGTGGAGCACGCGTCCGGCCTCGCACATGCCCGAGGCCGCAATGATGATGGCCGGTTTTTTCAGCGTGTTCAGGGCGCGCGATTGTTCGACCGACCGGATCAAGGTGAGGCCGTCGAAGTGAAAGGGATTGCGTTTGGTGAAGAGAAACTCATAGACCTCTTCGTTGAAACATTCCGGGTGCAGGCGGAAGATTTCGGTGGCGTCGACCGCCAGCGGACTGTCCACAAAAATCGGAACGCATGGGATCTTTCCTTCGTCGAGCAGATTGTTCAGGACATAGATCAGGAGTTGGGTGCGTTCGACGGCAAAGGCTGGGATGATCACCTTGCCGTTGTCTTGCAGCGCCTGCTTGAGGATGCCCTCGATTTTCTGGTGCGCCTGCGGCGACATCTCATGTTCGCGTCCGCCATAGGTGCTTTCCATCAGGACGAAGTCGACGTTTTCCGCTGGTTCGGGATCGCGCAACAGGACGTCGCCGCCGCGACCGATGTCGCCCGAAAAAAGAAACCGTCGGGTTGTTCCATTTTCTGTCACGTCCAGAATGACCTGGGCGGCGCCCAACAAATGACCGGCATCAATAAATGTGAGTTCTACACCGTTTCCAATCAACATTTTACGATGATAGTCAAACGTCACAAATTGCCGCAGGCACTTTTCTGCATCCGGCGGTGAATACAACGGCTGTAATAAGGGTTCTTGGCGCCGGGCCCGGTGCTTGTTCAGCCATTCGATGTCGTTTTCCTGAATCCGCGCCGAATCGGCGAGCATGATTTGGCACAGGTCCCGCGTGGCAAAGGTGCAATAAATATTTCCACGATACCCCTGACGGGAAAGATTTGGCAGGTTGCCGCTGTGGTCAATGTGCGCATGACTGAGGACCACCGCATCGAGCGAGGCCGGGTCAAAAGGAAAATGACGGTTGCGCTCAACTGATTCATGGCGCCGTCCCTGGTAGAGTCCGCAATCGAGCAGAATCTTCTGACCATTGACTTCAAGGAGGTGTTGGGATCCTGTCGTCGTGCCGGCCGCGCCGCAGAAGGTGAGTTTCATGAGGTGCTTGTAGCGTGGGGAGGGGCGGCCTCGCGTCAAGCTTCCCGGTAGGGGTCCACTCCTGTGATGGACCCCCGCCCATGGACAGTCCATGACCAGTCACAGTCAGTCCATGGGCTATCGGCGGCATCCGCCGGACGGGTCCGGCTCACATGACCATACCGCCATCGACCACCAGCACCTGTCCGGTCACATACCGAGCGCCTGGGCTGGCGAGAAATGCGGCCGCGTGAGCAATGTCCGCGGCCTGCCCCATCATTCCCAATGGAATTTGAGCCAGAATGCCTTCGCGTTGCTTGTCGGTTAACACTGAGGTCATGTCGGTTTGAATAAAACCGGGAGCCAGCGCGTTGACGGTCACCCCGCGGCCGGCAAACTCTTTGGCGAGCGACTTGGTCATAGCAATTAAGCCGCCTTTGCTGGCCGCATAGTTGGCCTGACCTGCGTTGCCAATCAAACCGATCACGCTGGCTACATTGATGATGCGCGCATCTTTTTGCCGCAAGAGCGACCGCTGAAACGCCTTCACGGCATTAAAGGCTCCCTTTAAATTCGTAGTCAGCACCACATCCCAGTCGTCTTCGCTCATTCGCATAGTCAGACCATCCCGCGTCACCCCGGCATTGTTGACTAGGATGTCGACTTTGCCGAAATCCTCCGTGATCCGACGGGCGGCTTCCACCACGGCCGTCGTATCGGCCATGTCGACGGCATACCCGCGGGCGACCCCGGGATGGGCCTCATTGATTTGCCCCGCCGCCTTCTGCGCATTCGCTTCCGTGCGGCTGATGATGGCAATCCGGGCCCCTTCGGCGGCAAACCGCTCCGCAATGGCCAAACCAATGCCGCGGCCCGCTCCGGTCACGACAGCAACTTTATCAGTAAGATCAGACATGAAGGTTTTCCTGCCATCACGCCGCCAGTCTGGCAAGCAAGGAAAATATCCGTTCACTGTCCCGGCTCCGCGCGCCATTCGCCTGATGAACGGCGTTTTCCCGCTCGACGCCGGGCCGCGGGCGACCTATGTCTGCGACCACTCTCCGATGCATTGTCCCTATTGCCAGGCCCCGGCCTTTGAAACCACACCGCAGTGCCCGCGCTGCGGTTTCTCCTTGGAACGGGTCGGCCTGTTCTATGGCGTGATGCCGCGGCTTTTGCCGGGGGTTTCTGATCTGGCCGGGGTGTTCCGTCCCCGCGATATCAGGCGCCTCAACGATGCCTCCGCTCGCCTGCACGAAGCCTTTCCGCAAATCTCCTTTTCGGTGGTCACCACCACCCTCCAGCCCGAACAACCGCTGACCGCTTACGCTTTCTGGATCTTTAATCGAGGGGGAATCTGTTCCGAACTCGCCCGCGGCGGGAAAAGTCGGGACCTGCTGCTCACCCTCGATACCGCCACTGCCCGCGCCTCCCTCATGGTCGGATATGGCCTAGAACCGTTCATCGGAGTCGACTTGCTGCAGGACATCATACAACACGGAACGGCCGACTTCGCCCGTGAACGCTGGGTCGATGGCATCGTCGCCGTCATCAATGCCGCCACCCACACCCTCACCCAAGTCGCCGCCAGCTTGCAAAAAACCTACGGACTTGAGTCGGACGCCGCCCGCCATCCTGAATCGCCTCCTGCCAACCCAGACCCGCAACCAAGCGACTACTAATCCCGCTCCGTCCGTCCGCCTCCATCCCGAAGAATATTGAAGAAGTGCGAAATTGTCAGTTGCGAAATGGCCAAAGTGATAGACTCTAATGACCCGTCAGCAACGGGGCGTAGCTCAGCCTGGTAGAGCGCCTGCTTTGGGAGCAGGAAGTCGTCGGTTCAAATCCGGCCGCCCCGATTCCGCCCGCGCGCACCGTCCGATAGCCGTGAATTCCGCGTGACATCCGGTGACCATCGGGCT
>JALRGB010000773.1 GCA_023253575.1 Verrucomicrobiales bacterium | reverse complement strand
CTGGGAATGGATGTCATTCATGATCGGTGGGCCGGTGTTGCGTGAGTGCGGTCAGTGTAAAATCGCTGGACTGTTTAATGGGTTTTAATAATGCGAATTTTACAAAAAATGCAAATTTTTTATGGTTTTTTGATTCGATTGTTTCCATGCGAGATGAAGGATCCTCCTCGATCAGCGGGTTCGCTTTCCCTGCAGGGTCGACTGGACTGTTCCCAGTCGGATACCAGCGCTGCGTCCCGCCGATCTGTGTCTTATCTCCTTTCCGCGCTTGCGCACGTGAACGAGCCTTTCACTCTGACTCCATGATCCGGCTTCGCTGCGGGGTGATTTTAACTGATTCATTTCTCGTGTGGCTGCGTGAATGGACGGCTCTCGAGGGCACCAGTCATCAAGGCCGGGTGCTGGCCTTGGAGTATGTTCGTTGCCTGGATGGAGCGCGGGCTGGGCAAGCGTGGCTGGAATGGATGTGGGTCAAACGCTCCGGCCTTTCCGAGCACTGTGTCTTCCGGCTCGACGGCGTGGCCACAGAGAAAAACGCCCCGGTGCCGCTCGATCTATACCTCTCCCCCCATTCGCAAAACGGTCTGCGCTGGCGATTTCTCTCCGCACAAAACGGCCAGCCCAGCGTCGGTTGAAACGCAGCCGCACAACCCCATCCCGTCTTTTTCATTTTACCACCGGGCTCGGGCTCGGGTTAAGTCCGCGATAAGCCGGCAAGCTTGCGGGTTTTGACTGCGGGCGGAGTGGTGGCGAGATAGGCATTCAAGCCGGCCTTCAATTCGGTCATGAGCACGGTGTGTTCCGCCGACCCAAGTTCTTCAAGACCGTAGTGACTGTCAGAGCGGAATACTTTAATAAGAATGGGAATGCCATGCCACGGTCCGCGCCGCAAACCGGCGACGCGCTCGGCATCAAGCTGCCGCGCTACGACCAAGGCTTCAGGCATGGTCGAAATCACACTGCGCAATGCCGGGCCATTGCGATCAATGGCCTCGATTCTCGCCAAATACGCCTGCACCACTCTCTCACTGGTCAGGCGACCACTCTCCATTTCCCGGGCCAGCTCAACCACTGAAAGTCCCTCCACTCCAGGATCCACCCAAGCCGGCGACAGCCCCGGCGACGCGGTCGCAATCCGGCTGGTTACGTGAAAAACCATGAATGCCATGACCAGCAGACGCCACGCACCACCGATCGAGGTGTCTCGGCCTCGATTCGACAGGCGGGCAACTACCACCGCTGCCGCGGCCGGCAAAAGGCGATTCGATCCGCGGCGTGGAGGAAGAAGCGAATCATACCCACATTTCCCCGGTGCGGGCTTGACTCGGGATGAAAACGTCAACATAAACAGTGAGTATCCTAAAAAATACACACCGACATCCCCAAAATAAAATCCCACGTGAAACCTAAAGCCCCACCACTGACTGAACTAACTCAGTCCCATCGAGCGATGGGCCGTCCTCGGCGCCTTGTCTCCCCCGCTCATCAGATTCGTGTCATCCCGGCGGCCGCCGCCTTTCTGGCCAGTTTGATGTTGTTTCCGGCTCCCGTTGCCACCGCGGCACCGTATCAGGACGCCGTTAAAAACCTCAAGCCGACGTTCTATTACCAGCTGAACGAAACGACGACGGACAATGGCGTCATCGACAGCATGGGCAACGCGACGGCCCCGGGCTCTTACAATGGCGATTATGTCAATGGTCCACCCGCTGTCGGCGGTGAAGGCCCGTTGGAGGTCTTCGGCGGACTGGCCGTCCCTGGCGTGGGCGGCAGCGAAAACCTCGCCCATTACAGCAATAACGCGGGACACATTATCCTGGGAGACGGTCCGAAATACGGCGCCAATGCCATGACCGTCGCGTTTTTCATGAAAGCCGGCCCGTCCCAAGGCGGCGACCGTCTCTTCACCAACAACTTGGCCGACCCCACGAAAAGTTTCCAGGTCGACTGCGGCAACAACGGTCTGATCGTGGCTATTAACCCGGCCGCCACCGGGGTCGACGCCGAACGAACTCTTTATCTTGAAGACAACAGCGCGCACGACCGCCGGTTGATCGACCCGAATGCCGGGTGGTTCCACATTGTCGCGTCAACCCAAGGGGCTACCGGCCCGGAACGCGCCGCCAACATCAAAGTGTGGGTCAACGGCGTCGACCGGACCGCCAACCTGCAACCGGACGTCGTTGGTTGGGGCATAGCAACCGGATTTGCCAAAATCGGCGGCCGTGGTGATGACCCGACGGCCCCTCAGACGCACTCTGGTGCGCAGGATGAAATGTCGATCTGGCTCAATCGCGTGCTGACCGGAGACGAAGTGCAATCGCTGTGGCAAGCTGCCCGGCGGACACCGCTTCTTTCAGACAACTTTAACGCTCCAGACACGGGCAATTTCGACGGCTCTGATCAGACCGGTCGCCGCGGCGGATTGTTGGGCAATGCCGTGCAACTGCGCTCGTCCATGATCCAGCACGGCATCACGGGCAATCAGCTCAACATGCTGGTCGCTGGGGAAGCCCGGGTCCGATTCCATGAATCCGCCAATCTTGGCAACTGGTGGAACTGGGCCGCGGGTGATGGCGCCGCTGCCATTCTCAGTGAAGGGGGCATGCGCGTGGAATTCGACTGGACGCCGGTTGATAACACATCCGACACATGGATTTCCTACAACATCGGCTTTCCTGCCGGCGGCGCCGAACCAGGATTCCGGGTCAACGACGGAGGCACCGACTTTGGCATCCTCTTCCGTAACAATGGCGCTACACAATTTTTCGACAACGGCGCGGCCCAAACCGGTGGTTCGTTCCCGGTCGAGACCGTGGGTACCCGTCACGTCACTCTCGATTACGCCTTCTCTTCATTCAATGATGGCGCCCCCGTTTCGGTGACCGCCGCCGTCGACGGCGTCCCCGTCCTCACCGATTTCGTTTTCCAGTGGGCCGGCAATGCCGGAACCCTCGCCATGGAACTCGGGAATCTGGCCACCGGCACGCAAATCGACAACTTGTCGGTCTCGACTCTCGGCGTGTTTGAGCCTGATACAGATGTCGACGGTCTACCTGACTCATGGGAGCAGGAAAAAGCCGGCAACCTGACCGACCTGAATGGATCGTTGAACGGCCCCGGACCTGGAGCTGACACCGGTAACTTCGATGGCGACACCCTCACCGACAAACAAGAATACCAAAACGGCCTCAACTTCCCGGCGCTGAATCCCAAAGCAGCGGATTCCGATGGGGATGGCCTCGAAGATGGTATCGAAATCGCCGGCAGCGTGCCACGCCCACCGACCAATCCAACCCTTGCCGACACCGATGGCGACGGCCTGAGCGATAGCGTCGAGAACAACAGCGG
>JALRGB010000755.1 GCA_023253575.1 Verrucomicrobiales bacterium | reverse complement strand
AGCGGGGGGCTGGGGGCTGGAGCATGCAGCGTGGTGGGGGATTGAGTCTGGGGGGCGGGGTAATTCCTTCGCGACCGATGCGGACTTATGGTGCATTTTGGGAAATGATCAATGGTTCGACTGTCATGGTGACTGGGGCGTCTTCTGGACTGGGGGAGGCCTTTGCTCGGGCGCTGGCGCCGCGGGTGCGGAAGCTGATTTTGGTGGCGCGGCGCGAGGACCGGCTGGTGGGATTACGGGCCGAGTTGATGGCGGCTCACGGGACATTGGAGGAAGTGCGTGTGTGTCGTGTAGATTTATCGGATATCCATGAGCGAGAAAGACTTGTGGAGGAAGAAGCGGGGGCGGTTGACGTATTAGTCAACAATGCGGGACTCGGTGATTATGGTGATTTTTCCGGCTCGGAGTGGGCGCGGACCTCGGCGATGTTGGAGGTGAATATTGCGGCGGTGACGCGGCTGGCGCATGGGGTGTTACCGGGGATGCGGGCGCGTGGGTCGGGGGTGATTCTCAATGTGAGTTCGTTGGCGGGAGAGATTTTTATTCCGGATTTTGCGGTATATGCGGCGAGCAAGGCGTATGTGACGCGATTTTCCGAGGCATTACGGATTGAGGTACGTGGGGACGGGGTGCGGGTGGTGGCGGTGTGTCCGGGGCCGGTGCGCACGGAATTTGGGGCGGTGGCGCGGCGCGGTGGGCATGGGCGGAGCGAGCGGCCGCTGTATGGACTTTTGTATGCGACGCCGGAAGCGGTGGTGGTGGCGGCTCTGGCGGCGGCGGAGGCGGGGCGGGCCCAAGTTTTTCCGACGTGGCGGGTGGCGTGGCTGGCGGCCGGATTGCAGTGGCTGCCGGCATGGGGGCGACGGCTGGCGCTCTCGCGGCGCCCGCGGCGGGTCGAAGGAAATGACTGAAGTTGCAAACAGAAGGATGAAATCCGACCGTCCTCTGTCACAATGATCCATCCCCGCCGGATGAAGGCTGGGGTGCCCGCCCTTCGTGTTTCTATTCACCACCACCTTTTTTTCCATTCATGTCCCTCGCTCCATTGTATTTTATTATCTTCGGTACTCTTTCCGAAGTGTTTGGCATTTTGGGTTGGGTGCGCGCCAAGAGTAAGGCTTCGCTGATTGCGGGAGTGGCTTCTGGATTGTTATTGTCGCTGGCGGGCATCCTGGGGTTTCTCAAGCTGGGTGACTCGGGATTGTGGGTTGGCGGCGTGGTTTCGTTGGCTTTGTTGGGGCGTTTCCTGCCGGCATTTTTGAAGACGCGGGCGTTGTATCCGGCTGGGATTATGGCGGCGCTGTCCTTGGGCGGGGTGGTGATGGCGGCCCTTCATCTTTCGCAATGAATTCATCGGGCATGCATGAATCCACGGGTCGAGACCCGTGGCGCTCGCCGCGACCACCTCGTCATCAGGGGGTAGCGGGTCGGGTCTTGCTGGTTGTCCTGCTGGCGGGGCTATTCATTCTGCCGTTTTCCGGTGCGGGGCGCCGCCTCAAGGAAGGAACGATCGAAGTGATCCGCGCGGCTCAGGGGGCGCCGGAGGGGGGCGCGGGGACGTCGAAGGAAGCTGCGCCGGCTCCGCAGCCGCAGGTGATTGTTCAAGAAAAAATTGTCTATCGCGACCCGCCGCCGCCACTGCCGAATGCATATGTGCCGCGGAAGAGTGTGGCGGTGTCCGAGCTTTTTAATGGCATCAAGATTCAGACCAAGCTGCAGAGTACTGTCGGCGGGCGGGCGGCGGCTGAGCGCATTCGGGATGAAGCGTATCAGATTCAGTTCAGTGTGGACGTGACGGTACCGTCTCCGAGTACCACGCTGCCTGAGCTGGAGTCATTGAATGCGCACTTGTCGAAGGCGTTGCCAGGGTTGGTGGAAATGGTGCCAACGGCTCGCGTCAGTGGATTTTATCACAAACTTTATGAATTGAAGCAGCAGATGGTGGAGAAGAACCTGACGCAATTGGACAAGCCGCTGTCGCGTCACAACTTCTTTGATTGTGAAACAATTCTGGAGCTGAGGCATCCGGCCAGCGACCGCCGTGTGCTTCTCATGCAGGGCGAGATGGATGTGGTGGCCGATGGATCGGATGGCGATCGTATGGGGAGCTTTGATGATTATGTCTTTGCGTCGTCGAATTTTCAGGGGACGACGAGTTATTCATGGAAGAAGCGCACGAAACAGGCGAATCCATTGATACTGAAGTATGAAGAGCGATTGAAGGAGGCTGAGAAAAAGCTGGCGGCCGCGACTGGTTCGGCCCTGAAAAAAACCCTCGCGGGGGATATTGATTTTTACCGCAAGACGCTGGTTTCGTTGAAGACGACCAGTTTTCTCATTGCTTCGGAGGATCCATTTATTGTCCTGCCGCTCTCGTTGCGCGGGTACGGCGGGGTGCAAGAATTTGCGCCGCAGCTGGGAGATTATGCGGTGGTCATAAGTGGCAACAAATTGCTGCCGGCGATCATTGGCGATTACGGGCCGCGCGAAAAAATGGGCGAAGCATCCTTGCGTATCGCTAAGGAAATCAATGAGAAAGCGACCCCGTATGTGCGTCCTGAAAGCGACCTGAAAATTAGCTATCTCATCTTTACTGGCAGCGCGGACAAACCATTTGGCCCGCCGGATTACGCGCGGTGGCATCAGCGGTGTTCGGAACTGCTGGCTGAGATGGGTGGAGTGGGCGAGGGGTATGGGTTGCACCAGTGGGAAGACCGACTGCAAGCGCCGGTGACGCCCGCGGGCGAAGATCCGGTGACGGCGGGGCCGGCGGTGACGGCGAGCGGGGTGTCAGCGGGTGAGGTGCCGGCGGTGCCGGCGACTACAGAGCCAGCGAGCGGAGTGCCTGTGCCGGCGAGCGAAGTGCCGGCGAGCGAAGTGCCGGCGAGCGGGGTGCCGGTGACGGCGGAGCCAGCGGCTGCGGAGACGGCGGTGCTTCCGCCAGCGGCGGCGCCGGTTTTGGAGGTGCGTTGAATGGATCAACCGTCAGAGGAAATCACGCGGGCGACCTTTCGCAACGAGCTCTTACGTTCCTTACCGGCCGGGGTGTTGGAGACGGTGACGGCTACCTTTGCGATCCTGATTGCGGAGAAAGTCTTTAATGCCTCGCCGGAGGCGAAGGAGCTGGCTTTGGTTGGCGGGCGGGGTGGTTTGGCGGCGAGTTTTGCCATTGTCTGGGTACTGGCGAAATTTCGTCGTCCGCTCAACCAATTAGTAGCTTGGTTGAATCATGCGGCTGGGGTGTGTTTCGGGGTGGCGGCGATTTTCCCTGATCATTTGTGGGCTTTTGTGGCTGGGTGCAGTTTGGGGATGTTTTGGTTTGGATTTCAGACGCCGTTGTTGACGACCATTTATCGTGAGAACTATCCGGAGGCGAAGCGTGGTCAGTTGTATTCGTTGTCAGCGCTGACGCGATCGGCGTCGACTATTCTTTTTGCCTGGGTGGCCGGGCGGTGGCTGGACGCGGATTTAAGTCATTATCGGTGGCTGTTGTGGATTTTCTCTGCGTGTTCTTTTATTTCCGGTTGGCTGTTATGGAAGGTTCCGTGTCGGCACATGGGGTTAGGGTCTGGGTTGGGGATGGAGAAAGCCGGGCTTTTTCGGGCCTTTCGCTGGTTGCGACTTGATCCGGTTTTCCGGCTTTTTCTGGTGGCGTACATGATTTTGGGGTTGGGCAACCTAGTGATGGACGCGTTGCGCACGGAATTTTTGGTGAATCCGGCGTATGGGGTGAAGTTCAGTCCTTCCGAGACGGCGTTTCAGGTGGCGCTTTTGACGTCGGTGGTGCCGATGGCATTCAAATTGTTGAGTGCTTGGCCGTGGGGGATACTTTTTGACCGGGTGAGTTTTATTGCGGTGCGCACGTTATTGAACGTGCTTTTTGCTTTGAGTATTTTGGTCTTTTTTCTTGGTCCTGGGTATGGATGGTGGTGGGCGGGCGCGGCCTTATTGGGGCTGGCGTATGGCGGCGGCAATGTGGTGTGGAACCTGTGGGTGACCAAGCTGACCTCGGGTGATCGGGTCGCCGACTACATGAGTGTGCACACATTTTTTACCGGGCTGCGCGGGTTGCTGGCGCCGGTTATTGCGTTCCGTTGTGTCGGGCTGCTGAGCATTGAGCACATGGCCTGGGTTTGTTCAGGATTGATCCTGGCGGCCACGGCGCTCATGCTGCCCGAGTGGCGCCACGCGCGGGCGCGGCAGAAACCGCCGCTTTTGGAGGAATCCTAACCGCGAAGAAGGCTCAAAAACATCCGGGAGGAGAGGAGGAGATTCATGGGAGGAAGATGGCTGGGCCGCCCAAGCGACCGGCGTCGCGGGCGGGTCGACGTGCCGGCACGAGGTCAGTTTGATTTGTTCTTTTTATTCTGGGGATGAGAGGGCTGGCACCGGCTGGGGTTTCGGTTTGGTGGTGTCGGGCAGGATGACTTTGCCGAGGCCGAAGATGGGGCCGTAGATGGCGTAGATGATGGTGCCGACGACCACGCCGAGGACGAGGATGGTGATGGGTTCGAGGATTTTATCGATCTGTCCGGCGATGGTATCGAGTTCGTCCTCATAATCATCGGCGATTTCATTGAGCATGGCGGTGGCGGAGCCGGTTTCGGCCGAGATCTCGAGAATCCCGCAAATAGTGCGACCGTCGGGTCCGAGCCAGTGGCTTTCCATGAGAAAGGCTTCGGGCAGCATCAGACCGTCTTCGATATGGGAGCGGATACGTCCGAAAAATTCTTTATAATAGACATGGGGGGCACTTTCCGAGGTGATGCGCAGGGCGGTGGAGACGCGGACATTGGCTTCCATGAGCATGGCGAGGCAGCGGAAGCTGACGGCGGCGGCGCTTTTACGGATGATGACGCCGACGGTGGGCAGGTTGATGAGCGTTTTTTGCACGGTCTCGATGGCATAGAGACGGCTCCATTTTTTGAAGATGACGATCAGGGCGATGAACGGCAGGGCGGCGAGGTACGGCTGGTGGATGAGGATGTCAGAGAGGCTCATGATCAGCACGGTGGCGGCCGGCAGATCGGCGTTGAAGCTGCCGTAGAGTTTTTTGACCTCGGGGACGAGGGTGAAGCTCATGAGGATGATGATGCCGACGGCCATGCCGAGCACGATGCCTGGATAGATCATGCCGGTTTTGAGTTTCCGGACGATCCTCAAGGTTTTTTTGTTACCGGTGGCGATGCGTTGGCAGACCTCTGCGAGCTGGCCGGCTTCCTCGCCGGCGCGCACGAGGGCCAGCACATCGTCGCCAAAAAGATCGCGGAACCCGCTCATGGCTTCCGAGACCTTCTCGCCCTGGGAAAGCTTGTGGGAGATTTCGGCAATCATGCCTTTATAGCGCGGCGACTTCACTCGATTGGCCTGCAGCTCGAATGATTTGATGGTGGAAATATTGCGATCGAGGCAGCGGGCGACGCCGGCAAACAAGGCGACGCGGTCATCGAGACTGGCCTTGATGCCGGTGGCGCGGTGAATGGCCTCATCAGCGCCGGTGATGCTGATTGTTTTTGCTGATTCATTGGCAGCTTGGCCCGCCCCGATGAGCGCTTTTTCGTCGGTATTGGTGTCCACCATGACCTCCACCTTGCGGCCGGTGTTGACATTGGTGAGCGTTACTTTTTTGAGCATGAGATAATGGAGTCGTGGCGGCGGTCGCGCGGGGGAGTGGGGTCAGCGGATGGGGCGGAGTTCGCGGAGCGGGTGAACTGGGGCGTCGGATGGGGGTGGGCCGGAGTGATCCTGTCTCAGCACGCTGGAGCGGAGAGTGATGGTTTCGAAAGTGCCGGGGCTGGCGTCGGGCAGACCTTTGTTAGTGGCGGTGATGGGAGTGGGGGTCTCGAAAGTGAGGGTGGCGAGGGCGGGGTCGCCTAGCAGCAGGGTGGCGATTTGGTCTGGATTGAGACCGAGCTGCCACAAGCGGGCGGCTCCTTCGGTCAGGGCGAGGACGCGACTTTTGCGGTGGTTCATTTCCTCGATCCGGGTTGAGGTGATGGTGAGCGAGGCGGCAGCGGCCACGCCGACGGCGAGGATGCTGGTGGCGAGGGTGAGTTCGACCAGCGAGTATCCGGCCTGAGGTGGCTGTGGCGGGCGGGGATGCGATCTCATGAGTGGACGGAAGGGGTTCGTGCGTGGTCGGCGGGTGTTTATTCCCTGCGGAAGCCTTCGGCCCAGACGCGGCGCGGGGCTTTGGTGGCGAGGGCCAGCGGGATTGGTTCGCGATGGAGGCGCAAGGCGCCGGGGGCGGGCGGGGCGGCGAGCGAGCGATCGGTGGTCACGCCGCCGGTCAGGTTGAGCGTTTGGCCGTCGATGACAAAGCGCACCGGGGTTTGCTCGAGGACGGTGATCATGCGCCATTCTGGTCCGACTTCGGCGGATGACTGGCCGGCTTCGGGGAAGGCAAAGACGACGGGTTCGGGCGGGTCGGACTCGCATCTCATGGCGAAAACCAGACGGCGGTTGTTTTTGTGACGGAAGGAAACGGTGGTGGGGATAAAGGCGTCATCTGGGCGGCGGTGGACGACGATGACGGCGGTGGGCCAGCTGGCGGCGTCCGCCCAGGCGGCGGCGGTGTTTTGGCCGGTGATGTTGAGGTGTTGGACGTTTTCGACGATGATGCCTTCTAGCGTGGGGCTGTTCAGATCGATGGTGACCGTGCCATTTCCATCGCTGGCGCAGCCGTTGGAGCTGGTGGAATTGACGGCTCCATTGATGAGAAAGAGTGAGGGCAGGCCGCGGCCGTTGATGATTTGATGGCGGAGCGAGTGGCCGGTGCTGGATTCATCCCAGATGACGAGTGACTGGCCGGCGATGGGAGTGCCGCCTGTAGTCCAGGAGAAAAACTGGACCGGCGGGTGGTTAGTGACGAGCCGCGACGGCACGGCCGGTCCCTCCGTGCTGTAGCCATGAAAACTGACCGCGGGATCGACGCTGAGCGCCGAGGATCCGGCGAGGTGGAAGTGGGCGCGGCCATTGACTTGGAGCGTGCCGGTGAGAGTGACGGGCGGCGGCGGGCCGGTGACAGGGGCGGCCGGGGCATGAACGACGAGCAAATCGCCGGCCAAAGCGGGCGGGTAGCTGCGGGCTTGCCATCGGTGTGGAACCGATTGACTGCCATCGAGTACGTGCATTTCCAGATCGTAGCCGAGACCAGAGCTGGTAGCCAGCCCGAAGCCGGCGCGATCACCCGGGGACAGGCGGTTGACGCCGGTGCTGCCGGTGGTTGAAGCGAGCGGGGATCCACTCCATGGGGAGTCGAGCCGTACGCCGCCCCATTCATAATTTCCCAGACTCTCTTGCCATGTGCCGAAGCCGAGGCTGATGGCGGTGCCGCTGGCGGCGGGCAGCACGTTTCTCTGGAGGTGGCGGAAACCCAGTTGGCGGCCGTTGCTGCGGGCGATCCTTCGTTTGGTGACGTCTTCTAGGGTGTCGACCTGCCGGCTGCGGGCGGCGATGGTCAGGACCCAGTGGCTGAGGGCGAGCACGGCGAGGCCGCTGCAGAGCAGGGCGAGGATGAGGATCCCTCCGTGCGGGCGGGCGGGGCGCAGCGGTTTCATTGGATGCAGGGGAACATGGGCACGACAAAAAACAGGCTGGACTGCCCGTAATGGCCGGCATACCCGAGGCGCACATCGTCGGAGGCGAGGGGTGATCCATTCAGGCTGGTGGCGGGTGTGCCGCCATGGGGGCGCAGGGTGGGGGCGGCCGGATCGGGCCACCACATGAAGTAGAACGGCGAGCCGGCGGCCCGTTTTAAGTGGGAGGTGCCCGCAGGTGAGGTGGCGCCGCCCGTGGCGCGGGCGGCTCGCTCGAAGTGGACCACGACGGGGCCAAAGGCCGAGGCGTCATTCTTATAAAATACATCATAATACCGAGTCAGCGTGGGGCCGACATAGCGGCGAACGCTGGCATAAGTACCGCTTGGGGTGCTCGGGCCGCCGGCGACTGGTATGATGTCGATTTCCCATAGGCAGCGCACGGTCAGCTGGTCGGGCTCCGAGTTGAGGCTTGGCTGGATGATGAAAACCGAGGCTTGAGCGGCTTGGGCTGGAGGCAGACCTTCCGTGGCGGTGAAGATGGATGCCGCCTCTGGAGCGGTGGCGGCCAGCACGCTGAGGAAGGCGTTGGGGGTATCGACAAGCCGGCCCGGGGTGCGGGGCGGCAGGGCGACGGCCGTTGGGCGGATGTTGCTCCGGCCGGTGCGTGGGAGTGCGAAGACGGCCGATGCGGACTCTTGATCGGCATAAAACAGTTCGCGCATTTCTTCGGCTTGAATGGCCCGTCCGTAGTTGGGGGCGAACCATGTGTTGAAGCTGGCGGTGTTTTGAAGGCCGTAGAAATTGTTCAGGGTTTCCGCGCCGGCCGTGACTTGGCCGTAATGAGTGGAGCGCGTTTGTTGTATGCTGATGGCGCGGAAAGCAAGGACGGCGGCGCCGAAGACCCCCATACTGAGGGCTGAGACACAAGCCAGCTCGACCAATGAGAACCCGCGGCAGCGAGACCGGTGTGATGGGCCGGGTGACAGCACTTTCATGAGGCTGGGTAGGGTGGGCCGCGCTCAGGGCCGGGGCCGGACGGACTCCTGCTGGCTGATGGAACCTGGAGAGACGGGCCGCTGGTCGGTAGGGCGACGGGCTGCCGACGGGGCGTCTGGTTTGGTGGCTGATTGGGCGTTGGGCGGCGAGGCGTCTGGTTTGGTGGCGGCGGTGGTCGGCTGGGGCCGAGCGAGCGCAGAGGTGTCTGACCAGCCAGCCAGAGCGGCAGCCTCGCGTTGCCGAGTGGCGCTTTTGGCGGTGACGGCGTTGTCAGAGTCGTTGGCGTTGTCAGTGTTGTCAGCGGCGGTGTTGGCGTTGGCGTCGGTGGTGTCGCTGGTGTCGCTAGCGCTTGCGGATTCGACCCAGGCGGTGGTGGGGGCGGTGAGGGCTGGGGCGGTTGAAGTGGCGGCGGCCATGGTGGCGGCGGCGGCGGCG
>JALRGB010000450.1 GCA_023253575.1 Verrucomicrobiales bacterium | reverse complement strand
CCCCCCCGGCGCCCGCTCCTGCGCCTGCGCCGGAACCCCCAGCACCACCAACACACACCACACCGCCAACCATAAAAATGCCAGGAACCTCAAACACAAGTCGTTGGATGATCGCATCATGCGGGCCGGCCCGATCCATTTTAACGCCGTCTAATTGAAAACAAATCAACCAAAATTCAACGATTCCTCCAGCTTCTCTCCGAAATCGATCGACCCGGCGCCCGGCATGGCGCGATCAACAGTTGCGCCGCACATCTGCCTCTGGCTCTATGGGCGCCCCGTCCACCAGATGGGCCGCTAGCTGCCGGGCAAAAAACGGCGCATGCAAGGAACCTTTGGACCCCAGTCCATTGAAAAACCCGAGCTTCTCGCGCACGGGATGCAGCCCAATCAAGGCCCGGCTTTCCCGGATGATGGGACGCACTGCCGCCTGGTGCGCCACCACCCCGGCCGGTTCCGGATGCAATGCCGCCAGTCCGCGCTCTAGCCCCGCTCGCACTTCCGCCGTCGGCCGGTTGTCCAGCGTCTCCCAGTCGTAGCTCGAACCCGTCCGCGCCCACTGCGCGGCCGCATCACCCGGGCCCGCCGGCGCCTCCAGCGGAACGAGCCACTGGCCAGCACTCAAAATCATCCCCGCATCCAGTCCGCTCGTGCGGATCGTCAAAATCTCGCCCTTGGCCGCACGCCACGATATCCAAGAAAAAAACGGATGACGCGAACCCGCAAATCCTTGGCAAAAAATCACCCGGCGCGCCGGCCACGCCGACGCCTCCTCTGGATCCAATTCCGCCTGCCAAAAACACCCGCGCCGCTCAAACGCCGCCCGCGAGGCCGCCAAATACCCCGCACAATCCAGATGCCCGCCATGAAAATCACAACCGCCCCAAGCCCCCACCTCCGGCCGCCAGCCACACGCAATATGCGCCTGCCGCGCCGGATCATCCCGACGCCGCCCCCACACCTCCACCTCCGCCGCCGTACGGAAAATGCGCCTCACAATCCGATCATGAAAAAACCCGGCCCCCAGCTCGACCGCCACCCGTTCGTAATACGGCCGGGCCGCCGCCAGCATTTCATCCACCCGCCATCCCAAGGCCAGTCGCTGGCCCGTAATCGGAGTGACCAGCCCAGCCGCAATCTTCGATGACGTCACCGCCTCCCCCGCATCCACCACCAACACGTCGCGACCGCGCCAAATTAATTCCCACGCCAGCGCCGTGCCCGCCAGCCCTTGGCCGACAATCAAGAATTCCACGGCCGACCCCATTATTATAACCCTCTGTAATTGAACAAATCAGCTACTTTCTCCTGACCTCCCGCCACCCGCAGCCACGCATCCAGCACTTTGGCCTGCATATTTTTTGTCAGCCGTCGACCTTTGCGCGCCCGCTGCACCTGCTTGTGCGTCAACTGGGTCGGACTCGCCGCGACCAGCGCATGGTTGTCCACCCCGCGCGCCACCATCAGCGCATCCAGTGGCTGCAGCCCCAGATCTCGCTCATCTTTCCATTCGGAATCCGTCGTCATCCGCCACCCAACCACAGATGAGCCGCCAGAGACACTGATTTTATGACGCCCCCACCCTCAATTTCCCCCGGGAGCGCCAACGCCCACGTCGGCCGCCCACTCCACACCCACTCAGCGCCGTTTTTAT
>JALRGB010000373.1 GCA_023253575.1 Verrucomicrobiales bacterium | reverse complement strand
GGACGATAGCCTCAAACTCGTGGGGCGCGGGCGGGCGGGGCGGGCGCAAGGACGAAATGCTGAAGCCGACGGCGCTTTTCGCACGGCCTTGCAGCGGGCGGCGGCCGTTTCACCGGAGGTGGTGGTTTTCTTGCGTCGGATTGGTGAAGCGCCGTTGCTGGAAGCTCATTTGGCCGGTCAATTTGCGGATCCGGCTCGGGCTAGCGAGGCGCTGGTGGCGGTGGAGTCGGTGTTGCGTTCGCATGGTGATGCGGCCTTGATCGGGTGGATGTATGATGTGGCGGCGGCTTCGCCGGTGCTTTCGCAGCAGTTTGAGGTCATGAACGAGCAGGCGTACTGGCATTTGATTTTGCGTGAGCCTGTTTCTTTGGAGGCAGTGGCACAGCGGGTGAGTGAGCATCCACTGGACTTGCGGTGCCGACTGACGCTGGCGTTGGCGCTGGTACGCGGCGGGCAGGGGGAGGAAGCGCGGCGGTTGCTGGAAAATTTCCTACCGGATCCGTTATCCTCCGGGTTGTCGGCTCGTGAGCGGGCGGTCACGATTCATGTGTTGGCGGCCGCGGGGGATATGACGGCGGCGCGGGCGGTGGCGGCGACCGTACCGGCGCGAGCGTTGACCCAGCAGGAAAACGCGCTGCTGCAGCGCGTGGTGTCCCTCGCCGATCCGGCCGCCGTCCCCCATGCCGGCCGCTAGCCAGCTGGCCACGACTTTTTCATGTCCGAGCATCTCCATCCATCGCTGAAGTCGAGTCCGGGAACGGTCGCCCCCGAGGGAGGTAGTCTGGTCACAGCATGGACGCTGGGAGCGCTGGCCCTGCTGGGATTCGGTCCGCTGCTGGCCCAGTTTTTTATTAACCTTTGGAAATTCGACACCTATCAATTTTTTCCAGCGGCCATGTTGGGGGTGTTGTGTTTGGCGGTGCGCGGGCTGGAGGAAGCCCAGCTGCCGTTGCGTCCTGGCCAGCCATGGATCACGGGTGGTCTGGTGGTGGCGTTCATGGGGCTGCTTGGGTTGGCCACGTGGTTATGGTCTCCATGGCTGGGGGTGCTCGCTTGGTTATTGGCCTGGCAGGCGGGGGTGTGGTGGCTGGGTGGGTGGTCGTTGGTGCGTTCGTTGCTTCCGGCGTGGTTTTTGTGGCTGACGGTGGTGCCGCCGCCGTTGAGTTTTGATCAAAAGTTTGCCCTGCAATTGCAGGAGTGGGCGGTTTTTGGCAGCAGTCATGTGCTGGCTTGGCTGGCCGTGCCGCATTCGCTGATCGGCACCTTGATTGAGATTCCCGGGCGACAGCTGTTGGTGGAGGAGGCGTGCAGCGGCATCAATTCGGTACTGTTTATGACATCGACCTGTGTGTTTTATGCGATGTGGCGTCGGCGGTCATTGGTTTTTCTGGCGGTGCTTTATGCCTTAACGATTGGGTGTGTGCTGGCGGGGAATTTGGTGCGGATCACGTCGGGGGCGTGGCTGGTGTTTAACTGGGACATTGATCTTTTTAGTGGTCCGCGGCATGAAGCGTTGGGGATGGGGCTGACGGCGGTGTATTTGGGGTTTATTGTGGCGGCCGAGGCGGTGTTGGGGCGGCTTTCCGGTCGTCCCGGTGGCGGGGGCGGGATGCTGGGCGACGGCCAGTCCTCGGGGGTGGCTTGGCAAGACTCGCTTTCTCATTGGCGGCCGGCGCGCCGGGTGGTCTGGCTGGCCGTGCCACTGGCGCTCCTGTTTGCAGGGCAGGTCGTCCAGATGAGGCAGCATGTAGCTGGGCCGCGGGTGATTAATCCGATCATCGTCCATCGAGCCAGCAACGATCCGAAGGAGTACTGATGTCCCCCCACCACGAAGCGCATCGATGTACTTCCCCGAGCTTGCGTCAACCACCTCGAAGCCATCATCACTGAGGATTTGTCCGGCCTGCTGGACGAATTCTTCCTTTG